>JAZSHJ010000060.1:0-40279 GCA_045533175.1 Acutalibacteraceae bacterium | reverse complement strand
TGCCGCATCGACATCCTGTGTGCCGCGCGGTGGAGTTCTCTGTCGAATTTTACCACCGATTTTTCGCAGAGCCTTTGCTCTCGATCCGTTCGTCAAACGATGGTGGTCATCGGGACAGTCTTCTCACGGGTGTGTGCATCGTCGGTTTAACGGAACATTACGCCCTGTGCACGGGACTCATTCCTTTCTGTTTTTACGGGTGGTTATTTTTATCGAACGTTTACTGCCCGTACACGGGACTCATTCCTTTCAAAATTCACGTTTACGTTGGATGGCCATTGCAGATAAGGTTTTTTACACCCGGATCACGGGACTCATTCCTTTCCGATTTGGTCACATTGTCATGAAATACGTATGAAAGGACGCTGCCTCAAACCGTTCTTTTATTCATTTTCTGTTTGAGGTACAGCCCGACGAACGGACTGTATGATTTCTTCACTCTTCATCGGACCCACCCCTCTCTCACGCGCAGGAAAAATAAAAGATGCATAAGCCTGTTTGCAGATTCGGCTTATGCATCGATACTGTAAGTTTTAAGTGGGAACCTTACCTTTTCCGGAGGGAGTGCCCGCCTATACGATGCCAAGCCGAAATACAACGCTACGATCTTCATCGGTGCCTCACTCCTTTCTCCTTTTGTCACTTACAGTATAGCAAGCGGCGTTCAAAAAGTCAATAGTTTTCTACAAACTTTTATATATTTGTTAAACATGAACAAAAGAGGGCCGAAACTTTTGGATTTTGGCCCTCTATACATTAATAAAGAAGTCGCAGGATCTCCTCGTCCGAAAGGGCGGAAAGGGAGAGTCCGTCGGCGTGTACCACCGCATCCGCCAGGGTTTGTTTTTGGCGTTGCAGGTCGGTGATGCGTTCTTCCACCGTGCCTTCGGCAATCAGTTTGTACACCTGCACAGGGCGCTGTTGTCCGATGCGGTGAGCGCGATCGGCCGCTTGATTTTGGGCAGCCACGTTCCACCACGGATCGTAGTGGATCACCACGTCTGCGGCGGTGAGATTGAGTCCGGTGCCGCCGGCTTTCAGCGAAATGAGAAACACGGGTGCGCCCTGCTCGCTGTTAAACGCCGAAACCATGGCCGCACGTTTGTCACGCGGGGTGGAGCCTTGCAATGTGTAAAACGGAATGTTTTCCGCCGCCAGTTGTTTTTCCAAAATCGCGAGCATGGAAGTAAACTGTGAAAACAACAACACACGATGTCCCGTTTCCACCGCTTCCCGCACCAGTTCCACACAGCGCGTGAGTTTTGCGCTTTCGCCGCGATAATTTTCATAGCACAGCGACGGATCGCAACAGATCTGGCGCAAGCGGGTGAGCATGGTGAGAGCCTGCAAACGCGAGGGGGTATCTTTTTGTTTCAACTCCTGTTGCATGGCCAATGCCGCCGCTGCATAGGTCTTGCGTTGAGTGTCCCCCAAAGGGATGCGACAGATGGTTTCGGTTTTGGGCGGCAGTTCTTCCAATACGTCCCGTTTCAGGCGGCGAAGCAAAAACGGCGCACACAAACGGGAGAGGGCGGCCAGCGCTTCGCGGTCGCCGTCCCGCACGGCGGGCTGCTCAAAGCGTTCGCGAAACTTTGGATAGGAAAACAAAAAGCCGGGCATCAGAAAATCAAAGATACTCCACAATTCGCTCAAGCGGTTTTCCACGGGAGTGCCCGTGAGAGCAAAACGTTGTGCAGCCGCAAGACGTTTCACCGCGCGGGCATTTTGGGTGGCGTGGTTTTTAATGTACTGTGCCTCGTCCAATACTACGTAATGAAACCGGTGGGAGGTGTAGGATTCCACATCGCGTTTCAACAGATCGTACGAGGTTACCAAAATCTCCCCCTTGCCCACGTTTTGCAACAGCGCGGCACGGGCGGCGCTGTCACCCACCACGGTGCGTACCGTAAGCGACGGGGCAAAGCGATGCAATTCACTTTCCCAGTTCAGCACCAGCGAAGAGGGGCAGACCACAAGGGAAGGGGCGGTAACGCCGCGGCCGGCGGCATCCAAAAACAGCGCGATCATCTGCACCGTTTTGCCGAGTCCCATATCGTCCGCCAATATGCCACCGAACCCGAACTCCTCCATGGTGCGCAACCAACGGAAGCCCACCCGCTGATAGCCGCGTAACGTGCCGTTCAACGCGGCGGGCAGGGTGTATTCGCTGTTTTCCACCGCTTTGATGGCGCGCAACAACGCGCGTGCCGCTTCGTCGCGGGTGTATCCCAAGGCGGGCGCGTCTTTCAACACGCGATCCACAAACGGTGCGCGAAAGGCGGGCACTTCCACGTGGCCGCTTGCAAAGCGACGGTCGGAAACGCCCAAACCGTCCCCTAACCGCACCAAGCCGAGCAACGCGGGATCGTCCAGCGACAAAAACTCGCCCGACCGCAGACGGTGATACCGTCGTCTGGTGCGATAGGAAGCGAGCAACGCGGCCAACTCCGCGGGGTCCAGACCACCCAAATCCAAATCCAGTTCCAACAAACCCGCATTCAGCCGCACGCCCACCGCCATTTTTGGCGGGGATACCACTCGTACGGCGCGAAACCGATCGCTCATATATACGGTGGTGCATCCGCTGAGTGCGGCAATGCCGTCGGTCAACAGATCGAACAAACCATCGTCGGTTTCCTCTCGCCAAAACAGACCGTCTTCCCGTCGTCCCGCGAACACGCCGCCCACCGTTGTTAACACCCGCCATTCTGCCAACGGATCGCGAACGCCGTCGGCGGGTGCTTCGACACCTTCGGCAGAAACGAGGTGTTCGCCGTAGCGAAATTCCACCCGCGCGGTGAGCAGACCGTCCGCACGGTCAAGATATACCTGTGCCTGCAAAGGATGCGGGCGCAACGATTCCAACCGTTCGCATTCGCCCGTGAACAATAGGTGCGGGGCAAGGGCGGGCCACACCCGCCCGCAAAATTCCGCCAGTTCCGCGTCCCGCAATACGAGTGTGCCGCCCGCTTGGATCATGGTTGCCAAAAACGGGCGCACCGCGGCTGTGTAAGCCGGAGAGACGGCGTAAAATGTATTTTCAAACAACACGTATATCGTCTGTTCGCCGCGGGCGAAGGTGAAAGGAGGGGTGTGTAACACCACACCTTCCGCGGTGGATTCCACCGTCACAGAAAGCGGCGGATCTTGTCGCAGAAAACGCGCGTCCCCGCCGCCGACCGCTATCGTTTCTCCTTCGTACATGGTAAAAAACCGATCCAGCGCGGTGGGGGACAGCGGCAGTCGCCGCTTGGCGCGCGCGTCCGCCGCCGCACACACAAACGAGAGTAACGGACGGCTTGATTCGCAAAACGCTTCGGCATGGTGGGTTAAGGTGAGATGTGTGCCGTATACCGCCTCTTCGCGCTGTGCGACCTGTGCAGCAAATTTGGCGACGTCTTTCACCGCGTAGGTATGTCCGTCGGCGGTTTGCAACGTGAGTGACAACGCCGAAGCGGAGGCGTCGGGAAACAGCGTGGGAACAAGGCGGACACCGCCGTGCATACCCGCGCGCACCGCCGCTTGCGCCTCTTGCCAGTAGCCGTCCAAAAGCCGCCGTACAGGTGAATTTTCGTCAAGGGGTATGTTTTTGGAATCGGTGCTGCCAAGCATATCGCGGTAATATTTGTGGGTGAGTGCCGCCACCACGTGTTTGCACGCGCCGCGTTCGCGTGCGGCGCAATCGCAATGGAAAAACACCGCGTCACCTGCCGTGTTGAAGCCCACTTCTACCGCGAACGAAGCGCCGGTGGCACGGTCGGTTACCTGCGCGGTCATCTGTTCGGCACAAGTGTCGCCCGCGGCGGTGTGCAGTCCTGCTACCGCGCCCGCGTTATACAGCGCGACGCCGCGCAAATACGGCTGTTTGCCGCCCGCGAGTGCCGCGATCTTTTTAAGAGAAAACAAAGCCACCGAATCACCACCGTTTCAAAGGTATCAGTATAGTATACCACGGATGTTGAAAACTTACAAGAGCAACCGAAAAATTTCGCCCACCCCTTGACCGCACGCCGGTTTTGGGCTATACTCTATAATAAGTATAGTTATACACAGTAAAAAATGGAGAGAACATTTTGAAGATCGGACAAATCACAATGGATGCCCATGCGGCACTTGCACCGATGGCGGGGGTGGCGGACCGTGCGTTTCGCCTTCTGTGCCGCGGATACGGTGCGGCGTTCACCGTAAGCGAGATGGTGAGCAGCAAGGGCTTGAGTTTCGGCGACCGCAAAAGCGGGGAACTGATGGTGCTGGACGATGAGGAACGTCCGTCGGCGGTGCAGTTGTTCGGCAACGAACCCGACACCATGGCGCGTGCGGCGGAACTCGCGATGGCGGCATCTCCCGACTGGTTGGATATCAACATGGGGTGTCCCGCCCCGAAGATCGCGGGCAACGGCAGCGGCAGCGCGCTTCTGCGCGATCCCGACCTGTGCGGCCGCTTGGTGGCGGCCACGGTGGCGGCGGTGGATGTTCCCGTGACGGCGAAGATTCGACTGGGATACAATGCCGACGAAAAGAACGCGGTTCAAGTGGCGCTTGCCTGCGAAGCGGCGGGTGCCGCCGCCGTGACGGTACACGGCCGCACGCGGGACCAGATGTATGCTCCGCCGGTGGACACGGCGGGTATCCGCGCGGTGAAGCAGGCGTTGCACATTCCCGTGATCGCCAACGGCGATGTGACCGACGCCCGTTCGGCGGCGCGTATGTTGGAAGAAACGGGATGCGATCTGTTGATGGTCGGGCGCGGGGCGCTCGGCTCGCCGTGGGTGTTTCAGGAGATCGAAGCGTATTTGAACGAAGGGCGCCTGCTTCCGCCACCGCCGATTGCGGTGCGCATGAACGTGTTGTATCGTCAAATTGCGATGGCGGCGAAATGGAAGGGCGAACGGGTGGCATTGCGCGAAGCGCGCAAGCACACGGCTTGGTATTTGAAAGGATGGCGCGGCGCGGCCGCATGGCGGGCAGAAGCCTCCTCGCTTTGCACGTTGGAGGAACTGGCCGTGTTGTGCGAACGGGTGATCCGCGCAAACGAGAAAGGGGATATGCATGATGAATGACAAGAAACCTTCCCGCTTGAGAGGGCTGATCGACAGGCGCTGGTGGGCGGCACTTTTGTGGGCGCTCGCGGTGGTGGTGATCTTCCGCCTTATCAGCGCGCCGTCGATGATGCTCCACTATGTCGGCAAGATCTTCGACATTTTGTCCCCGTTTGTCGGCGGCTTGATCATTGCTTTTTTGCTCTATCGTCCGTGCAACGCCATTGAACGGCTGATCCGCAAAGCCAAAGCGCCGTTTTGGCAAAAGACCGCCCGTGCGTGGTCGCTGGTTGCGGTGTATCTGCTGTTCCTCGGTGTGATCGCGGTGATCGTCGCGGTCGTTTTGCCGGCGTTGATCGAAGCGATCCGCGGGTTGATCGAAAACCTGCCCACCTATTACGCCAACGTGGTGAAATTTCTGGAAGAATACAGCGGCGAAGGCGCGATATTTGAATCGGTGGACGTACAGGAGATCGTGAACGGGGTATACGACTTCTTGCTTAGCCACCTTACGGTGGAAAGCGTGATCGGGTATCTTTCCGACATCATCAGCATCACGGGCTCGCTCATTAATGTGTTGCTGGCCTTTATCGTATCGGTGTATATGCTGGCAGGGCGGGATAATCTGCTGGCCGGCGGTCGCCGCGTGGGCGAGGCGTTTTTGCCTGAACGTGCGGTGAAGTTGACGTCGCGTTACGTGCACAAAGCCAGCGATATCTTTACCCGTTATATCTACAGCATGATGGTGGATGCGCTGTGTGTGTGCGTTCTGTTGATTCCCGGCATGTATATTTCCCGTATTCCGTATCCGTTGGCGTTTGCGATCTTTGTGGGACTTGCAAACATTGTGCCGTATTTCGGTGCGATCATAAGCGGTGTGATCACGGTGCTTATTCTGCTGTTGAACGGTGAAATCGGCATGGCGGTGTTCCTCGCGATCTATATCGTGGTGATCCAACAGGTGGACAGCAACTTGTTGCAACCGCGTATTTTCGGACAATCGGTCGGTATCCGTCCCATTTACGTGCTGTTTGCGGTCACGGTGGGCGGCGGCATTGCAGGCTTCGGGGGCGTCTTGCTCGGTGTGCCTGTGGTGGCGGTGCTGAAAGTGCTGTTATCGGATCTGATCGCATACCGCACGCGGGTGCGCCGTGAACGGGAAGAACAAACGAATAACGAAACGGCCGCAGAGGAGAACAGCGCATGAAAAGACGCGTCTTAACGGCTCTCTTGTGCGGAGCGTTGTTGTGCGGTATGGTGCCCATGGCGGCATCGGCGGCCGAAACTGCCGCTATCCCCGGTGCGGAAAAGGAAAAATTCACCTTTTACGGCCGCACCGCGTTGAACGCGGCGGGCGCGGTGCAACTGTTTTGGACCAACTCGGGATTTGCGGTAAAAGTAAGCGGTGCCACCACCGTCACGGCGGAGATCGACGCCAATGCCTATGGCGTGACCAACTCCGCATACTTGAACGTGTACGTGGACGGCGCGTTTGAACCGACCTCCACCGTTATTCTCAACCGTGAAAGCGGAACCTACACGCTGGCGGAAAATTTGTCGGCGGGTGAGCATATTATTGAAGTACGCAAACGCAACGAAGCGGCGTACGGTGGTACCGCGGCCGCGACGGGGGCCAAAGTGATGACCGACGGCGCGTTTTTAACACCCCCCGCAAAACCTACGCGTCAGATCGAATTTATCGGCGACTCCATCACCAGCGGGTTCGGCAACCTCATCACCGACGGTAGCGGGGATTACACCTCCGCCACGGTGGATGGCACCATGACCTATGCGGTGTTGGCCGCCAAACAACTCGGCGCACAAGCGCAGGTGCTGTCCCGCAGCGGCATCGGATACTGCCGCAACACGTTGATTCATAACACGCTCGACAGTTCGTTTTATCCTCACTACACCAAAACAGCGGCACTTCCCGGTGTGGGTGTGGGCAACATGGCGTGGGATTTTGAAAACAACCCCAGCGACGTGGTGGTCATCAACCTTGGCACGAACGATAACGGCGGCACCCGTGACGGGCGCCCCATCACCGATGCCGAAATGACCGATGAAGCGGTTGCATTTTTGGAATTGGTGCGCGAAAAGAACCCCGACGCCATCATCATCTGGCACTACGGTATGATGGGCTCTCCCCGTGCGGCGGCGCTGGAAGATGCGGTGGCCGAACGCAACGATGCGGGGGACGAAAAGGTGTATTTCCTGCAGCAGGCGGGGTTCAGTTCCGTCACCGAGGGGGTAGGTACTCACGGCCATCCCACCGTGCAGGCAAACATCAACCGCAGCGACGAATTGGCGCGGTTTATTGCCGAAAAGACGGGCTGGGAATGGAACGCCGCCCCCATGCTGAAAGCGCAGTTGCAATGGTCGGCACAATATAACAACGAAGATACGTTGGCGGCGCTGGCCCCCTTGTCCAAAAGCGCATTTACCGAAGCGATCGCCGAAGCAAAAGCGTTGTTGCAGGCGGAAAACGTCAAAAACGAGGATTTGGTTGCCGCCTCCGAAACCGTATGGCGTGCATGGGCAGACCGCCGATTCCTCTCCGATATGGCAGAGGAATACATCGTGGTGGACACCTGCGACGATACCAACGGGGCGCAGATCCGCGGAAGCGGCAAAAAAGGATTTGATTACGACGATGCGAAGGAAGGTGCGGCATCGCTGTACACGTCGGGAAGCGGCCTGCTGTGTATCAACCACGTAAATGCGTATAACATTCCCTTGCCGAGCGATGTGACCTCATGGTTCTTGGAATGTTGGTTGTATGTGGACCAACCCGACCGCATGCCAAATGAATCGGTACTGGAATTTTCACAAGCCGTGGATACGATTGAAATATCCTGGAGTCTGCGCCAACTTGGCTTGCAAGCGGGATGGAACAAACTGCAGTTGCCGCTTACCTCCCTGCCGAGCAACATGACGACCTTGCGCAGCGTTCGCGTTTTCTTAAACGGCGTCACCGAACCGATCACCATGAAGCTGGATCACATCGTGCTTTCCAAAGGGCGTGTGGCGGCAAACACCGAAGTGCTGGATGCCGTTGCGGCCGAAGCACAAGGGTTTCTTGCCGAGCACCACAGCAAGATGTTGGAAGAGGCGCTGAAGGAAGCGAAGTCCGCCCTTTCGCAGGCGGATGTGGATGCGCAGGTGATGAAATTGGCGGCCGCCATTGCCGCGGCAGAGAAGGAAAAAGCGTTTTTGGCGGGGGACGCGGACGGTGACGGCAAGGTCGATTCCACCGACGCCCGTCTGGTGTTGCAACATGCGGTCGGTAAGATCGACAAGAACGCGTTGGATGTGGCGGCGGCGGATGCGGACGGCGACGGTAAGATCGATTCCACCGATGCTCGCCTGATTCTGCAAAAAGCGGTCGGAAAGATTGACAAATTTCCGATTGAGGGATAAGATTTCCCCGTTTTGAGCAGATAAAAACAAGAAAAAAACCATCAAATTGTAAAATTTTATTGAAATATCAGTAAGATTGTGCTACACTAAAGTGGAGAGAAGGCGCGATACGCCTTATCCAATATACATACGGAGGGATTCAATATGACCGAAAATCAAAACGAACAAGTCATGAACGAAGCTGTCCCCGCGGCAGAACCGTTCGCAGAAGCGTATGAAGCTCCCGCACCCGTTGCTCCCGAGAAACAGGGTAACAAGAAGATCGCGGCGATCATCATCGCGGTGGTGGCGTTGGTTGCCATTATTCTGGGCGTTCTTCTGCTCGGCGGAAACGGCAGCAAGTACTTCATGGAGAAACAGGATTTCATCAAAGGCCCCGAAGGCAACATCTTCCTCGATGGCAAGAAAGTTGCTCAGCTCGACTTTGAAACGGTGTATCTCTATACCGCGAAGAACGGCAAGTCCGCCATTGCGGAGTGCCGTGACAGCGGTGACGACGGCTACACCGTGTACGTTGTGACCAAGAAGGGCGCGACGGAGATCGCAGCCGACGTTTCGGTGGTGGAATACAGCACCGACAACGAGTACATCGTGTACTATGAAGTGACCGAAGACGGCAGCGAACAGACCTACACTTGGTACAACGTGGGCAAGAAGAAGGGCGAGACCCTGGGCGAAGATATCGCCTCGGTCGTCCTCTCGCACGATGGCAAGACCGTGGCGTACGCCAAGGCCGACGAGTCGGAAGATTCCATCGAATACACCACCTACGTGAAGAAGTGGGGCGGCAAGGAAAAGGCTATCGAACTGAAGAACGCGCAGCCCGTGATGGTGTCCAACGGTGCGAAGTACCTCTACCTCTCCAAGGCCGGCGAGGAAGGTAACACCGCGCTGTATCGCAGCGTGAACAAGAAAGAGCCCGTGAAGATCAGCGGCAACGCGCAGTACATGACCACCAATCTGGGCGGCACCGAAATCCTTTTCAACGATAAGGATAAGGGTACCACCTACTGGGTGAACGGCAAGAAGGATGCCGTGAAGGTTGCGAAGGGGCTCGAAAACATCGTTACCCCCACCGGCACCATCGGCTACGAAACCTTTAAAGGTCAGGTCTATTTGTACGGCGATACCGGCAGCACGCTCGGTTACTTCGACGGCAAAGAGATGCACAAGATCTCCTCGGATGTCGGCGGTTACTCCATCGCAAAGGACGGCAAAGCGCTGTACTTTACCAAGAGTGACGGCGACGGCAAGTACGAACTGTACTATGTGAAGAACGCCACCGCGAAGAAGTATGAGCCCGCGAAGGTCATGGAAGACGTTCGTTCGTCCGTGAGAATCACTCCCGACGGTAAGAAGGCTTATGTGCTGACCACCGACGACGAACTGATCGTTTGCAACGGCAAGAAGAAGGGCGACAAGATCGCGGACGATGTGGCCACCATCAACGTGGTGAACGCGAAGGGTATCTGCTACTTCACGGATGAGGACGGCATGTTCTTTGCCACCAAGAACGGTAAGAGCAAGGTGAACGTGGCAGATCTCAGCGCCGAAGACAGCACCACGCGCGGCCTGTACGGCGAGTACTACTACTACGAAGTGGAAGGCGATATGTACTATATCACCGGTACCAAGGGCGTTAAGACGAAGTAAGACGCGTTTTAAAACCAACAAAACGGAGCAAGAGAATTTCTCTTGCTCCGTTTTCTTTTTGGTTATGCAGACTTTGTAATAAAGAACGGCTTACTCGAAATCGTCGGGCGACCAGCGGTCGTACCAGTCGATATAGGCCATTTCTCCCTCAAAACGCAGGGGCAACCACACGTAACGCGCTTTGGAGGTGTCCCGCGAACCGTCGCCCAGATAGGACATATCCTCTGTACCGTCGGGTTCATAGCAAGGGTTGCACGCTTTCAAATACGCCTTTTTGTACTCTTCGTACGGATAGTGCATACAGTCGGGTGCCCAGCGGTCGGCCACCGCAATGTACAGATCTTTTTTGTGCGGCACTTTGAATACACTCGAAATCTGGCTGTGAAACGAGGTGTTGCTTTCATCGGTGGGGTGAGGGTTGCCCAACACGCGGTACGGCCCGTGCCACGTATCCGCCACCGCCAACTCGGATGGATTGGGCAAATATCCTGTTGTGCCCGAGGTGAGAAGATAATGTTTGCCTCGCCGCATAAAGTGCGCCGTCGCCTCTCGCACAAACGGCGGGCCGCTGTGGGGGAAATGGGTGGAATAATACCCGGTCACATCGGTGTAATCGTCGGTGAGGTCGGCACAGATCGTTTCGGAATGCACCCGTTCAAAATAGTAATACGCTTTGCCGTCGGGCGCCGCGACCAAATCAAAGTCTCCGGCACTCATGCCAAGCGGAAACAGCCCCGTGCGCACTTTTTCATACGGGCCGGTAAGCGAGTCCGCTGTGAGAACGGTGGAACATTGGGTGTCGTCGGGTTGCATCACCTTCACCCAACACACAAATTTCTTTGTCCGTTTGTTGTAAAGAATGTGCGGCCGATCCATAAGGGAATGCGGATGCAAGGGGGAGGAGGGATCGTCCGTGTCGGGCGGGATGATCACACCCAGATCTTCCCAGTTGCACAGGTCGTGGGAACGGTACATCCGCACTCCCCAATGCCAAACCCCGTTTTTTCCGTCCGTCTTCTCTTTGTTTTCGCCATACCAATAATACGCTCCGTCGTGATATATCACCGAGCCGCCGTGTGCGTGAATGGGTTTTCCTTCGGTATCCAACCACAATTCGCCGGGGTAAATAGCATCGTACATACAGACGCCTTCTTTCTGCATTTGTTAGGGGTAGGTTTTTGCGATCGCTTCACGCAGGGTTGTTTCTATTCCCTTGGCCATAGCATACATACCAAGGTCATTTGGGTGGGTGGAATCCACCACACAATCCCGCCCGCCAAAGGGGGCGTAAAAGGAGTGACCGTCCACAAAAAACACATGGCGGTCGCCCGCCGCTGTTGCGTGTTCGTAGGTGCGGCGAATAATATCCCGTCGCACATCCCAACCGCCGGGAAGATATTCATCGGCAGCCGAAACCATCACGATAGGCAGGTCGGGGCGTGCGTCCCGTACTCGTTTGTAAAAGGGTTCATGAGTAGATTCCAACATGTCGGGGCTGCCGGCGTTGTGATCGTAATCCAACACCAGCACGCTCATCGGCAACGTGGCAAGGTAATCCGCCACGGCCGTTTCCGCAAAACAGCCCCCCGAAAATCCGAGGTTTATAATGTCGGTATTCAACAGCCGTTCCAAAATGGCAGGGTACGCCATGCCGCCGCGGGAGGCACAGCCCCCTTGGGTGATGGAGGAACCGTAAAACACCACAGGGGCTTCGTGTGCGTAAGGTGCGGGGGGCAGAACCGTTGCTCCTTCGTCCAACGCCAACACCACGTCCTGCACGGGGTTGTATAATGGGAAGTAAATCTCAATCTCGGTCATGCCGGGGTTGGGCACGCGGATCATCGATTCCAAAACAAGCCCCGTTTCGGTCTGTTGCGGTTCAGCGGGCAGAAATGTGTGGATGTGGGAGCCGTTTGCGTACAGATCAAAATACGCCGTACCGGTGCGCGGCATGTGGGCAAAGTTGCGCACAAACGGTGTGAGCCATTTCAGCACAATGCGGGTGCTGTCGGTTTTAAAGCGAATGCGTCCGCCGGCGGTGTTGTCGGCGAGATCGGCCACGGTGGGATTCACCGTATCCGCCACCGCTTGCGGCATGCGGCGAAACGCCCCGTTTTCATCAATCAACAACCCGTGCAAAGAAAACGGCGCTTCCCGCACGTTCCATTGCCGAAGACCTTCGTGTTCCACCGCCAAAGCGGCAAAATTCTTGTCGATTTTTTCAATGTTGCTCATGCAGAATCTCCTTAGGCGGTGAACACACACAACACCGAGGAGGCTGGCAGCAGGTGCGGCAGTTCACAATCCAGCCAGGTGCGTGCTTCATCCACAATTTTTGTCCCGATCACAGGACGCCCGCAATCAAGTGTCAGCGGCACGGGATATTCGTTCGCGTTCACGATCACCACACAACCCGTATCGTCCGCCGCTGCCACGGCATACACATTGTCTTCATCCACCGTCGCGGCCGCCTGGGTGCGCCGTTTGTACAGTTCGTTAAATGCCGCAAACGCGTAATACACGGGGAACGGTTCGGCGGTGATGGGGTTGAACAAACTGCGATAGTTCCCCGAGCCGAATCCGCAGTCATAGAACATGGCGCTGTCCAACGGAGTGTCCTGCCACATCAGCATCATGCCGGCGGTGAGTGCCGCGTGCCGCGGCTTTCCGTACGATCCCCACACGTCGGGATTCCACTCGTTGCAGGTGGTTTCGGTGTGGGTGTAGCCGATCTCGTCCAACCGTTCACGCACGTAATGGGCGTATTTGCGGTTGTTTTCAATGGGATCGTAACTGTGCCAAGAGAAGAAATCCAGCACCAGTTGATGCTCTTTTACATACGCCAAAAACGCATCAAAGAATTCAAGGAAATATTCTGCACGGTCGGATGCCGCGGAATTGGTGACCACCTTATCCTCTTTCAGCGCATAAAACCCGCAACTCGCATAACCGCCGAATTTCAGGTGCGGGAATTTCTCCTTCAAATAGGTGGTGGACACGCGATACAGTTCAAAATACTCCTCTTTTGTGCCGCGCCACATGGAGTTGACCATGGGATCCTCCCAGTTGTCGGGTTCGTTCCAGATCTCCCAATAGGTGATCTTGTAACGAAACCCGTTCGCCCAGCCTTCGGTGTAGTGGCGGATGATGTGTTCGCAGATCTTCGCCCATTTCAGATTATCCTTCGGTGGAAAGATGCGATAGGCCTTGATGTGCGCATCGTTTTCGATGGTGACACCCAAACGATACACGGGTTCCAGCCCGTTTTCGATCATCGCGGTGATGAGCATGTCGGTAAAGGTGAAGTCGTACGATGCAGGGTCGTCCGCGTCGGCATCAAAATCGCGGAAGACGTTCGGAATATCCACCCAGCGATTCCCGCCGTACACCCCGCCCGTATCGTGCAGACGGCTGTAGGGCATACCCACGTCTTTCAAATAATGAAACAAGTCAAAATTACAGCCTCGCAGCGGGGGTTGCCCGCCTGCGTGCATCGGTTTGATACACCCCACGGGGGTGTTAAAATCCACGGTTACATTTGCCATAACAAGACCTCCTACAATATGTGCTAATTCCACCATACCACATAACGCCGTTGATGGCAAGCAAAAAAGCGGTATGTCGAAATTATTTCGAAAAACGCTGCCTGTAATTGCCTATTGCAATTTACGGAAAAACCCTTTATACTGGTATCAGAACATAAGGAAAGGAGTTGCGCAGTATGAAAAAAACGATTTGCAAAGTGGAATACGATACCGCCACGGCAGAATTTGTGGCAAAATACGTCGAAGGCTTATGGGGCGATCCCAAAGGGTTTGAAGAATGCCTTTTCAAAACCGAAGGCGGCAAGTTCTTTTTGTACGTGAACGGCGGCTCGGAATCGGAGCACGCGGGCGAAAACATCACTCGTATGTCGGCGGCGCGTGCGGATGCGTGGCGCGCGGAGCGTGGGGTGTAATGCGAAACAACTGTGCGTGCATTCGTTGGGGCGGTTGTCCCTTTTCCCGACGGCACGCCTTCTTTCTTTTAGAAGATGCGGCGGTTGTTGTAAAAGCGCAAAGAAAAAGCAGTTTGCATGCGTGCAAACTGCTTTTTTGTTATTTGGAAGACCACGTGCTGCGGGAGAACAACACCAATACGGGAAAAATCTCCAATCGTCCCGCCAACATGTCCACGATCAGCACCAACTTGGAAAGAATGCTGAATCCGCCGAAATTGCATGTCGGGCCGACGGCTTCGAACCCCGGGCCGATGTTGTTGAAACACGCCGCAACGGCAGAAAGGTTGGTGGTGATGGAAAAGTTGTCCAGCGAAATCACAAAAAAACTGGCCGCCATGATGGCCACATACGCCACCAGGTATACGTTGGTTCCCTGCAGCACCTTTTCGTCCACGGTGCGTCCGCTGACGCGTACCGTTTCCACCTTGTGGGGGTGAAGCATCCGCCGCAAATTGCGATACAGTCCCTTGAACAGCAACAGCACACGGCCGCATTTCAAACCGCCGGCCGTGCTTCCCGCACACGCACCCACGATCATCAGCAACAGCAAAATGCCTTTGGAAAACGAGGGCCACAGATCAAAATCGGTGGTGGCAAATCCCGTGGTGGTGATAATGGACGAAACCTGAAATGCCGCGTGTCGCACCGTTTCGCCGAGTGTGGGGTACAGGTGCCGAATGTTCCATACGATCAGCAAAATACTGCACACGACCAGTCCGAGATACAAGCGCAGCTCCTCGTCTTTGAACAGCGCGCGTACGCGCCGCAGGATCAGCAGGTAAAAACACGCAAAGTTGATGCCGAACAACAGCATAAACACAGCGGTGACGCCTTGCAAGTAAGGCGAATAGGCGGCAAGGCTGGCGTTTTTAACGCCGAACCCGCCCGTGCCCGCTGTGCCGAAAGCGGTGCACAACGCATCAAACCACGGCATGCCGCCGCACAGCAAAAACACGATGTTCAACAGGGTGAGCAAAATGTACATTCCATAAAGAATGACCGCCGAATCCCGCGTGCGGGACACGAGCTTATCCACCTGTGGGCCGGTGGATTCCGCCCGCAACAAATGCAGGGCAAATCCGCCGCGACGCGCGTTGGTGGGCACCACGGCCAGCACAAACACCAACACGCCCATGCCACCCAACCAATGGGTGAAACTGCGCCAATACAGTATTCCGCGGGAAAGGGATTCCACATCGGCCAGTATGGTGGCGCCTGTCGTGGTGAATCCCGAAACCGTTTCAAATAACGCATCGATAAAGCGCGGAATCTCGCCCGAAAGCACAAACGGCAAACAGCCGAATACGCTCATTAAGATCCAACTGACACCCACGCACACCAACCCTTCGCGAGCGTAAAACCCGCGTTCGGCACGGCGGCCGAAGAACAGCAGCAACAGGGCAGCCAAAAACGTACCCCCGATTGCGAGGAGGAACGCGTTGGCGGACGTTTTGTTGCCGTCATACAGGCAAAGAAGCAGGGGTGGGAACATAAACACGCCTTCCACCGCCAGAATACTGCCGATCAGGCGTCCCATCATTTTGTAATTCATACGCCGTCCCCGCTTAATCGAAAATATCGTTCAACTGGTGGATATCGCGATCCTCTTCGCTGACGATTACCACAACGTCGCCCTTGCGCAGGGTGGTGTTACCGTCGGGAATCGCGGTGGTGGCCCCATGGGAAACGCCCACGACCAAGACGCCGCGGCGCAGTTTCAACTCGCGCAACGGTATGCCGATAAGGCGAGGGTTTTCATCCACCGTAAACTCAGCGGCTTCCACCTGTCCGTCGGCGATCATGTGCACCGCCAACGCTGCGCCCGTTTGATTTTGCATGGCGCGCACGTAGCGCACAATGGTGTTGGTGCACAGTTCTTTGGGGCTGATAAGCGAACCCAGCGGAAGGGAATCCAGCAACTCGGTGCTTTCCAACCGTCCCAGTTTGGTAATCACCTTCGGCACCCCGCGCGAATGGGCAAACAGCGACATCATCACGTTCAGTTCATCCAACCCCGTGAGCGAAACGAACGCGTCGCAATCGGCGATGCCTTCGCTGTCCAGCAAGATCTGGTCGCTGACGTCCCCGTGCAGGATGGATACGTTGGGTAACAACTCCGCCAACTCTTCACACCGCGTGCGGTTGCGTTCAAAGATCTGCACCGCGACACCGCTTTTTAACAACTGCTGAGCAAGATAATAACTCACGTGGCCGCCGCCTGCCAGCATTACGCGTTTGGCGGGATGGGTGATAAGCCCCAGGTTGCGAAGCAGCGTGGTCAGATTGTTGGTGGTGGCGGTGACGAACAGGCGATCGCCCGCTTTTACCACGAAGTTACCGCCGGGGATGATCGCTTTGCCGCCCCGCAAAACCGAGCAGACCAGCACGCGACATTTCACCACGGTGCCCAGCGCGGTCAGCGGCACGTCACAAAGCGGGCTGCCTTCATCCACCAACAGTTCCACGATCTCCAAACGGCCGCGGGCAAAGGTGTCACGTTTCAAAAAGCCGGGATATTTCAGCAACCGTTCAATTTCGGTTGCGGCTTGCATTTCGGGGTTGATCGCCATGGACAGGCCGAACACGCCTCGCATGGCATACGCCTGCTCGCGATATTCGGGGTTGCGGATACGCGCAATGGTGTGCAACCGCGGGTTCAGGCTGTGCGCGGTGAGGCAACACAGCAGGTTCACTTCGTCTTCCCCCGTGGTGGCGATCAACAGATCGGCCGCGTCCACATCGGCTTCGCGCAGAATCTTTGCCGATGCACCGTTGCCGCGCAACGAGCGCACATCGAACGTTTCCACACCGGCCTCCAACACGAGGGGGTTGATATCGATCAAGGTAAGATCGTGTTTTTCGCGGGACAGTTGTCGCGCCAATGCCGCGCCGACTTTGCCCACACCGACGATCAAAATTTTCAAGGCCATTACCCCTTTGCACCGTAATCAAAATCAGTATAGCACACATTGCTTCAAAAAACAAGTAGGGAACGGATGCTAACCGTTCCGTCGCGGTCGGCCACATAAAGAACCCCGTTCGGTTTTTCCGAACGGGGTTCTTGATATCCTATCAGTTGGTGTAGTTGTCAAAATAGCCTTGGATCAGCACCACGGGTGTACCCTTATCGCCCGAACCGGAGGTCAGATCGCACAGCGAACCGATCAGGTCAGTCAAGCGGCGGGGGGTGGTACCCTCGGAGGTCATGTCACCCACGAGGTCGGCCTTCTTTTCACGGATCTTCTGCGAAATCGCATCGCGCAACGCTTCGCCCGACAATGCGGCAAAATCGTTATCCGCAAGATATTTCAGTTTCAATTCGTTGGGCGTGCCTTCCAAACCGTCGGTATAGGCGGGGGATACGCACGGATCGGCGAGTTCCCAAATCTTACCCACCGGATCTTTGAACGCGCCGTCGCCGTACACCATCACTTCAATGTGCTTGCCGGTCGCTTCCAACAGGCGCTTTTGAATATCCAGCACCAAGTCCTTGCATTCGCGGGGGAAGAGTTTCACCGTTTCTTCGGTGGCTTTGTTCGAGCCGAGCAGACCGAACTGCTCGTTGCAACCGCTGCCGTTCACGGGGGCGGAGAGGATCTCGTCCAGACCGAACACCTTTTCGGCACCCGCCGCCTTCAGCAGGCGTTTGGTGCGCACACGGGTGTGGATGTCGCAAGGAAGCACGTTTTTGGTGTACTTCAACACCGCACGGGGATCGTTCGCAAAGACGATCTCAGCTTCGGCGCCCGCTTCGCGAATCACCTCTTCATAATATCCGACGTAATCCACGTTCGTGAAGGGGTGGCGGTTTTCACCGAACAGTTCACGGTAACGAGGGAGATCCAGCACGTCGCTGAAGGGGTTGATGCCCGCTTCGTCCAGTTGATCCAACGAAACCAGTTCGTTACCCACTTCATCGGAGGGATAGCTGAGCATCAGCACCACCTTTTTCACACCCATGGCGATGCCTTTCAAACAAATGGCAAAACGGTTGCGGGAGAGAATGGGGAAGATCACGCCGACGGTGGCGTCTTCACCGAATTTGGCCTTCACGTCATCCGCAATGTTCTGCACCGAAGCATAGTTGCCCTGTGCACGGGCCACGATGGATTCGGTCATGGCCACCACGTCGCGGTCGCGCAACGAAAAGCCTTCGCTCTGTGCGGCTTCCAGCACCGAGGCAGTCACCAAAGCGGCCAAGTCGTCCCCTTCACGGATAATGGGGCAACGCACCCCGCGGGATACCGTTCCGATTTTGCGTTCCATACTTTACACGAACCTTTCTGTTTTTCACAATAGGTCTTTAACAGCAATATTATACGCACTTTTCGGTCAAATGTAAATACAGAATTTAAAAAAATTTGCGTTTCGGCAGAAAAAACAATTTGTGTAAACCGCCCAAGAAGCTTCGCCGTTGCGTTGCAATACGTCTTGACAGGGGCGTTTTATTGGGAGTATAATTACAAAGATACAGTAGTATTTTCTGCGCGAAAGGAAAACGACAGGGCATGGTTAAAACAATTTTGAAAAGTTTAAGGGAATACAAGCGCGCTTCCGTCGCCACTCCGCTGTTGGTGAGTTGTGAAGTAGTGCTGGAATGTATCATCCCCTTTTTGATTGCCGATCTGGTGAACGCGGTGAAAGCGGGCGCGTCCATGGCCACGCTGTGGACCTACGGCGGCATTCTCACCGCAATGGCGATTTTGTCCCTTACCTTCGGCACGTGGGCGGGGTTTACCTGCGCCACCGCATCTTGCGGGTTGGCGCGCAACCTGCGGCACGATTTGTTCCACAGCGTGCAGGGGTTTTCGTTTGAAAACATCGACCGTTTCATGACGTCCTCGCTGGTCACCCGCATGACCACCGACGTGAGCAACGTGCAAATGGCGTATATGATGATCATCCGCACCGCCATCCGTTCGCCCTTGATGTTGATTTTTGCGTTTTTCATGGCGTTCAAAATGGGCGGTCACATGGCGTGGATCTTCCTGTTTGTTATTCCCGTGTTGGGTACGGGGCTGTTTTTGGTGGCGCGCAGCGCCATGCCGCTGTTCCGCCGCGTGTTCAAAAAGTACGATAATCTGAACGCATCCATTCAGGAAAACATCAAGGGGATGCGGGTGGTCAAATCCTTCGTGCGGGAAGAGCACGAGCAAACGAAGTTTGATGTTACCGCCGAAGAAGTGTGTGCGGATTTTACCAAGGCCGAACGCATCGTGGTGTTGAACAACCCGCTGATGCAGTTTTGCTTGTATGCCGTGATGGTGTTTGTGCTGTCGGTGGGATCCTACACCGTCATCTCCTCCCGCGGCCTGGATCTGGATGTGGGGCAGTTGTCGGCGTTGCTCACCTACGGATTCATGATGCTGTCCAGTTTGATGATGCTGTCGATGGTGTTCGTGATGATCACGCTGGCGGGCGAATCCGCAAAGCGCATTACCGAAGTGTTGCGGGAAACCAGCACGCTTCAAAACCCCGAAAACCCCGTGATGACGTTGGCGGACGGTTCCATCGATTTTGATGGGGTGAGTTTTAAGTATTCCAAGAAGGCGAAGCGCCCCGTGCTCGAGAACATTGATCTGCACATTCGCTCGGGCGAAACGGTAGGCATCATCGGCGGTACGGGTTCGTCCAAGTCGTCGCTCATTCAGCTCATTTCCCGTTTGTACGACGTGACCGAAGGCGCGGTGAAAGTAGGCGGCGTGGACGTGCGGGCATACGATCTCGACACCTTGCGCAACGGCGTGGCGGTGGTGCTGCAAAAGAACGTGCTGTTTTCGGGCACGGTGAAGGAAAATCTGCGGTGGGGCAACAAGGATGCGACCGACGAAGAGTTGGTGGAAGCCTGCCGCCTTTCGTGTGCGGACGAGTTTGTGAGCGCCCTGCCGAACGGGTATGACACCTACATCGAACAGGGGGGTACCAATGTGTCGGGCGGGCAGAAACAGCGTTTGTGCATTGCCCGCGCGTTGCTGAAAAAACCGAAGGTGCTGATTCTGGACGATTCCACCAGCGCGGTGGACACCAAGACGGATGCGCTGATTCGCCGCGCCATGCGGGAATACATTCCCACCACCACCAAGATCATCATTGCACAGCGCACCGCCTCGGTGGAAGATGCGGATCGCATTTTGGTGATGGAAGGCGGCCGTATTGCCGCTATGGGCACGCACACCGAACTGCTTTCGACCTGCGACATTTATCGGGAGATATACCGTTCGCAGAACACGGCGGGGAAGGAGGATGCCGAATGAAACCCAAAGCAAAAAAAGGCACTATGCGGCGTCTTCTGAAAGAGATCCTCGCGTTTTATCCCGTGCTTATCCCGCTTACTGTGCTGTGCATTTTGTTCAGCGCGGTGGTGAGTTCCGTGCCTTCTTTGTTCATGCAGCAGGTGATCGCACAGATCGAACTGCACGCGGCAGACGGCAACTGGGCGGCCGCACGCGAGCCGATCCTCTCGTTGGTAATGGTTTTGGCAACCTTCTACGTGTTGTCGCTCATCTCCTGTGTTGTGTACAACCAGTTGACGGCGATCATCACGCAGGGAATTCTCAAAAAACTGCGTGAAAAGATGTTCAACCGTATGCAACGGTTACCTGTTAAATTTTTCGATACCCACAATCACGGCGATGTGATGAGCACCTACACCAACGATATCGACACCCTGCGTCAGCTTGTTTCGCAGAGCATTCCGCAGATGATCATCTCGGGTGTGACGGTACTCACCGTGTTTTGTATCATGCTGTACTTCTGCGTGTGGCTCACGTTGGTGGTTACGGTGGGGGTGGCTTGCATCACGTTGGTGGTGCGCAAAGTGGGCGGCGGCTCCGCAAAATATTTCATAAAGCAGCAGCGGTCCCTCGGCCGCGTGGAAGGGTTTATTGAAGAAATGATGCACGGCCAGAAGGTTGTGAAGGTGTTTTGCCACGAACCCGAAGCCGAAGCGGATTTTGATCGATTAAACGACGAGTTGTTCCGTGAATCCGAACGCGCCAACAAATACGCCAATATTTTGGGGCCGGTACTCAACAACATCGGCAACATTCTGTACGTGGTGGTGGCGCTGTCGGGCGGCGCGTTGTTGCTCGGCGGGGTGCCCAACGTGAGTTTGTCGGGTCTGCCGCTTGGCATCAGCGTGGTGGTACCCTTCCTCAACATGACCAAACAGTTTGCGGGCAACATCAACCAGGTATCCCACCAGATCAACGCGGTGGTGATGGGCTTGGCGGGCGCGGACCGCATCTTCACGCTGATGGATGAAGCGCCCGAAACCGACGACGGCTACGTCACCTTGGTGAATGCCCGCGAGCAAAACGGCGAACTCACGGAATGTGAAGAGCGCACCGGTGTGTGGGCGTGGAAACATCCGCACGGCGACGGCACCGTTACCTATACCCGTGTGACGGGAGATGTGCGGTTGTTCGGGGTGGATTTCTCCTATGACGGCGAAAAAACCGTGTTGCACGACGTGACGTTGTATGCCAAGCCGGGGCAGAAGGTGGCGTTTGTTGGTGCGACGGGTGCGGGCAAAACCACCATTACCAATCTGCTCAACCGTTTTTACGACATTGCGGACGGCAAGATCCGTTACGACGGCATCAACATCAATAAGATCAAAAAGGCCGATCTGCGCCGTTCGCTCGGCATTGTGTTGCAGGACACCAACCTGTTCACCGGCACGGTGATGGACAACATCCGTTACGGCAAGCTGGATGCCACCGACGAAGAGTGTATTGCAGCGGCTAAGCTGGCGGGTGCGGATGATTTCATCACCCGCTTGCCCGACGGATATCAAACCGCGCTCACCGAAAACGGCGCCAACCTGTCGCAGGGGCAACGCCAGTTGCTCTCCATTGCGCGGGCGGCGGTGGCCGACCCTCCCGTGATGATCCTGGACGAAGCCACCTCCTCCATTGACACGCGTACCGAAGCGATCGTTCAGCGCGGTATGGATGCGTTGATGGAAGGGCGCACCGTGTTTGTCATTGCGCACCGTTTGTCCACCGTGAAAAACTCCAACGTGATCTTGGTGTTGGATCACGGCCGCGTGATCGAGCGTGGTGACCACGACGATCTCATTGCACAGAAAGGGCAGTATTATCGGTTGTATACCGGCGCGTTTGAATTGGAATAAAACACAGGCGGCAGAAAAATCTCCTGCCGCCTTGCGTTTTGTCGGACGTTGTGGTATAATCACTCCTGACCGCGGCCGAGGAAGCAGGTGAGATTCCTGCACGAGCCCGTCGCCGTGAGGTGCTTTTTGTGATACGGTCTTACCCGCCGCCGCAGGCGGGGACATGCCATTGGGGAATCCCCCGAGAAGGCGGCCGCCATCCGCACCGAGTCGAAATACTCGCGCGGTCAACACTCCCGACACGTACACATCGCGAGCGCCGATGGGTGGGGGTAGATTATTGCAAGGAGAGTAATGTACAAATGAACAAGACACACAAACGCAATGTGCTGTCGTTCCTCCTTTGTGCGGTGCTGATTGCGGCTATGGCACTTGGCATGTTGGGTTGTAACGAACAGCCGAAAAACGGCGATGAAAACACCACCGCCACCACCGTGACGAGCCAAAAGGAACTTGGTCAAGGGGCGGTGTCTTTCACCTTCACGGTGACGGACAAAGAGGGCAACGCCCAACAGTTCCTCATCCATACCGACAAGGCCACTGTTGGCGAAGCTTTGAGCGAACACGGTCTTATCACGGGCGAAGAGGGTGCGTACGGCCTGTACGTTAAGACGGTGAATGGGATCACCGCGGATTACGATACGGATAAGACCTACTGGGCGTTTTACGTGAACGGCGAATACGCTTTGACGGGTGTGGAAAAAACCGCGGTCACCGACGGTGCGTCCTACGCCTTTAAAGTTGAAAAATGAAAAAGCTGACGATACGCGAAACAGCAATGTTTGCTTTGTTGGCGGCGCTGATGTTCGCCTCCAAAAAGGTGATGGAGTTTTTGCCGAACATTCATTTGATCGGCGTGTTTATCGTGGCGGCCACGGTGGTGTATCGTGCCCGTGCGCTGTATCCGCTGTATGTTTACGTGCTGTTGGATGGCTTGGTGGCAGGTTTTGGGACGTGGTGGGTGCCGTATTTGTACATTTGGACGGTGCTGTGGGGCATGGCTATGTTGATGCCCCGCCGTTTGCCGCGCGCGGCGACCCCGTTTGTGTATGCCGCGGTGTGCGGAACGCACGGGTTGCTGTTCGGTGTGTTGTATGCCCCTGCCCAAGCGCTGTTTTTTGGATTATCCTTTAAAGCAACGCTCGCGTGGGTCGCGGCAGGCTTGCCGTTCGATGTCATTCATGCCGTGAGCAATTTCGTGTGCGGGGCATTGCTCATCCCCCCGCTTGTCACCGTGATGCGACGGGTGGAACGCTTGGCGCAAACGTAAGAAAAAAGACCGAATGCTGTGCATTCGGTCTTTCTTTTCCTTCGGATTACTCTTCGACGATCTCTTCGTCTGCAGCAAGCTCGTCCTCTTCCCAGACACAGCACTCATCATCAAACTCGAGATCCTCTTTTTTGCGGGAACGCATCCACAGCATCACAGCAGAAGCCGCCGCGGCCAACACGCCCACCACGACCAACAGTTTCCAAACGATTTTCATAGGAATATCCTCCTTTTTGTTTTCTATGTTGTTTTCAGTATATCCCGATTTGGCGGCAAAGTCAATATTTCTTATCCATTTTGCAAACTTTTTCGCTTTGGCGAAGAGAAATTGACCGCTAAAAATTGTTAAAAAGGTAATTTCTTGCTAAAAAAAGACTGTAAATCGTTCCCGTCTTGACTTTACGTACAAAAATAGATATTATATACTATAGATAATTCTGCTCGTGCGGGAGGCGCCGTCATGAAGAAAGGGGATCTCGGAATATTGGCAGCCGTGTTGTTGGCGGCTGTCGGAATGTGGGGAGCCTTCTTTTTGTTTGCCGATCGCGGCGGGCAGGCGGTTCTCACCACCCCCACCGAAACGGTGGTTCTTCCGTTGTCGGAGGATGCCGTGCGCACGGTCGTGGGGCGGAACGGGCTTACCGTCACGGTGGAAGTGGCTAACGGTGCGGTGCGGTTTTCGCACAGCGACTGTCCCGATAAACTGTGTGTGCACAGCGGCGCGTTAAAGCAAAGCGGTGCAGCGGCCGCGTGTGTGCCTGCGGGGGTTACCCTGCGGGTGATCGCCAACAACGGGGAGGTGGATGCGGTTGCAGACTGAATCGCGTACCTTCCGCACGGCGGCGCTTGGTATTTTGTGCGGATTGGCGGTGGCGCTTTCATTTTTGGAAAGCCTGTTGCCGCCCTTGCCCATACCGGGTGCGAAGTGGGGCCTTTCCAATCTGGCCACCATGACGGCGTTGCCGCTGTTCGGCTTGCCGGGCGCGTTGGCGGTCACGGCGGTGAAAGCGGGTTTTGCGTTCTTTCGCGGCGGTGCCTCGGGTTGGATGAGCTTGGCGGGCGGCCTTCTCAGCACCTTGTTGATGGCGGCGGTTCTGCGGCTGTTTTCCCGCGGCATAAGTTTCCTTGGTGTGGGCATCGTGGGTGCGGTAGCTCACAACATGGGGCAACTGCTGGCCGCTATGTTGCTGTTTTCCCCCGCGCTCATCTGGTATGCCCCGTGGCTGTGGCTCACGGGTGCGGCGGCCGGATGCATCACCGGATTGACGGTGAAGATGTTGCTTCCGTTGTTACAACGACACCTTCCATAGAAAGGATATGGTAATGGTATGAATATATTGGATCTTTTATTTGGCGAACCCGGTGCGGCGGTGCCTCATCGCAAAGATACGCGTTTTTGCGTCACCGCCAATATGCCTGCGGGTGCCACGGTCACGCTGATGATGTCGCAACACATCGGTGCACCGTGCAAACCTGTCGTGGCGGTGGGTGATCCCGTGGCGGTCGGCCAACGCGTGGCAGACAGCGAGGCGCCCGTTTCCGCCCCCATTCACTCGCCCGTGTCGGGCAAGGTGAAAGCCATCACCTCTCTTCGTCAGTCCAACGGGCAGATCGGGCAGGCGCTGGTGATTGAAAACGATGGCGAAGGCCGCGTTTCCGAAGAGGTAATGCCCCCCGAAGTGACCGATAAAGAATCCTTTTTGGCGGCGGTGCGCCGTTCGGGATTGGTCGGTCTGGGCGGTGCGGGTTTTCCCACCCACATCAAATTGAATCCGAAAAATCTCGATCAGGTGGACACGTTGGTCATCAATGCAGCGGAATGCGAACCCTACATCACCGCCGACTACCGCGAGTGTATGGAAGCGACCGACGATATTCTGGACGGTATTGCGGCGGTGATGAAATGGCTGGATCTGGCGCATGCCATTATCGGTGTGGAAAGCAATAAGATGGATGCCGTGGCGCTGTTGCGCAAACGCATTGCCGCCCGCAAAATGAAACACGTCACCGTGAAGGTGTTGCCCGCCCGCTATCCGCAAGGGGCGGAAAAAATGCTGGTGCACACGTGCATGGGGCGTCGCGTGCCGGACGGCGGCCTGCCCGCCGATATCGGGTGTATCGTGCTGAACGTCACGTCGGCAGGCTTCTTGGCGCGGTATCTCAAAACGGGTATGCCGCTTATCAACAAGCGCGTAACGGTGGCGGGCACGGGCGTTCAGTTCCCGCAAAACGTACGCGTCCCTATTGGCACCCCCATATCTGAGGTGTTGGATTTCTGCGGCGGTATGCAAGAGGAAGCCACCCGTCTTTTGATGGGCGGCCCGATGATGGGGATTGCCGTTCCCGATCCGTCCTTGCCGGTGTTGAAGCAAAACAATGCATTCTTGGCGTTGACCGAAGAAGAGTTGAACGCCCATCCGCAAACGCCGTGTTTGCGTTGCGGACGCTGTGTGGCCGCTTGCCCCATGAAACTGGTTCCCACCTCTATGGCGGATGCGTATATCCGCGGCGACTTGGAGGAACTGAAGAAGCGACATATCATGTCGTGTATGGAATGCGGCACGTGTGCCTACACCTGCCCCGCGTTCCGTCCGTTGGTACAAAACTTCCGCATGGCGAAGGCCGCCCTGCGTGAAAAGAAGTAAGGAGGTGTCCGCACGATGTCACAATTGATGCTTTCCGCGTCCCCGCACCTGCACGGGAGGGATACCACCCGCACCATTATGCGGGACGTGGTGTTTGCGCTGATGCCCTCGTTGGTGGCGGCCACCATTCTGTTCGGATGGCGTGCGTTGGCGGTCACCGCCGTGTGTGTCGCCTCTTGCGTCGCGTCGGAGTATCTGTCCCGCGTGGTGATGAAACGCCCGCAAACGGTAAGCGATCTGTCTGCCGTTGTCACGGGTATTCTGCTCGCGTTTAACCTGCCTGTGGACATCCCGCTGTGGCAAGCCGCTTTCGGCGGCGTGGTGGCCATAGTGGTGGTCAAGCAGATGTTCGGTGGCATCGGGTGCAACTTCGTGAATCCCGCGCTGATGGGGCGTATCGTGCTGCTGGGCAGTTTTGCGGGCACCATGAGCGAATATCACTATCCGCTGAACGCGTCTCCCGATGCCATTACCAGCGCCACTCCGTTGGCGTCGCTGGCGGCGGGTGAAAAACTCAACTATTCGGTGATGGATCTGTTTTTGGGTAACCGTCCCGGCTCGCTTGGTGAAACCTGTATTTTGGCGTTGCTCATCGGCTTTGCGTACTTACTCTATCGCCGCGTGATCACCCCCGTGATTCCCGTGGTGTACATCGGCTCGGTGTTTTTGCTCACTTGGGCGTTCAAGGGCGACGTGACGCAAGCGTTTTATTACACGATGTCGGGTGGTCTGTTCCTCGGCGCTATCTTTATGGCAACCGATTATACCACTACCCCCGTCACCCGGGGCGGTCAGGTACTGTTTGCGCTCGGGTGCGGTTTGCTTACGGTGGTGATTCGTTTGTTCGGTTCTTTGCCGGAAGGCGTGTCTTTCGCCATCGTGTTGATGAACATCATCACTTCGTACCTTGATCGCATGACCATGCCGCGCGTGTTCGGCGCACCGAAGAGGGGGAGTAAGGGATGAAGAATTTGAAAGCCATCGTTCTGTCGGTGTTGGCGTTGACGCTGATCGCCGGGGTGGCCACCGCCGCGCTGGCGGCTACCAACGATTTTACCAAAGACATCATTGCCGAAAACAGCGCTGCCGCCGCGGATGCGGCACGGAAGGACGTGTTCCCCGCGGCAGAGAATTTTGAGGAAAAGACGCTTTCCGTGGATGGTAAGGATGTTGTGTATTACGAAGCCCAACGCGGGGATGAATTGCTCGGTTACGTGTTTACCACCGTTACCCGCGGCAAAAGCGCCGGCCTCACGGTGATGACGGGTGTTAATGCAGACGGCACCGTTTGCGGCGTGAAGGTGACTGAGGACGAGGAAACCGCGGGATATATCGATACCGTTACGGCGGGCGGTCTGTTCCAATCGTTTGTCGGGAAGACCTCCGTTGAGGGTGTGGATACCGTTTCGCAGGCCACCAAAACCTCGCACGGCGTGATCGACGGTGTGGAACTGGCACTTTCGTATTTCGCCGCTATTCAATAACAAAAACCTACCCCTATTTTCCGAAAGGGTGTGAACCGTGTGAACAAATATACCGAGGCCTTCAGCAAAGGTCTGATTAAAGAAAACCCGGCATTCCGTTTGGTGCTGGGCACCTGTCCCACGCTGGCAGTTACCACCACGGCGTTCAACGGGTTGGGCATGGGCATTGCGGCCACGTTTGTGTTGGTGTGTTCCAACATTGCGGTGTCGATGTTGCGCAAAGCCATTCCCGGCAAGGTGCGTCTGCCCGCCTATATCGTGGTGATTGCGGCGTTCACCACCATTGTGCAGATGTTGGTGCAGGCGTTTTTGCCCGCCATCGACAAAGCGCTGGGCATTTTCCTGCCGCTGATCGTAGTGAACTGTATCATTCTGGGGCGTGCGGAAGCGTTTGCGGGCAAAAACCCCGTGGTGCTGTCTGCATTGGACGGCCTTGGCATGGGCTGCGGGTTTACGGGTGCGTTGCTCTTGATGGGCGGCATTCGCGAACTGCTCGGCAGCGGCACGCTGTTCGGGTGGCCCGAAGGCGGCTTACTTCCGCCCATCTCGATCTTTGTGTTGCCCGCGGGCGGGTTTTTCGTGTTTGGCATGCTTATTTGGCTGACCAACCGCCTTTCGGCAAAACACGACCCCACCTTCATGCCTCGCACCGAACTTGGGTGTGCGGCGTGTCCCCATGCAGCGTCCTGTGCACGCGTGTCTTGCGGAAAGGAGGCGGAGTAAATGGTCAATCCCGGATTTTTCCCGCTGTTGATCGGCGGCCTTCTGGTGAACAACTACGTGCTCAGCCAGTTCCTTGGTATCTGTCCGTTCTTGGGTGTGTCCAAAAAGATCGGGCCTGCCGTGGGTATGTCGTTCGCGGTTATCTTCGTTATGATGATGGCCACCGCCGCCACGTGGCCGATCTTCCACTATCTCTTGTTGCCCAACGATCTGTCGTATCTGCGCACCATTGTGTTTATCTTGGTGATCGCATCGCTTGTGCAATTGGTGGAATTGGTGCTCAAACGCTTTGTGAAGCCGTTGTATAACGCGCTGGGTATTTATCTGCCGCTGATCACCACCAACTGTGCGGTGTTGGGTGTCACCATTTTGAACATCGATTCCAACTACACCTTTGTAGCGGCGATCATCAATGCATTTGCTAGCGGTGCGGGTTTCTTGCTCGCCATGGTGTTGTTCGCGGGCGTGCGGGAACGGCTTGAGTTGGTGCCCGTCCCCGAAAGCCTGAAAGGACTGCCCATCACCTTGGTGGCGGCTTCGTTGGTTTCGGTTTCCTTCTTGGGATTCCAAGGCTTGTTCGGTCTGTAAGAAAGGGAGGAGTCACAATGAGTCCGATTTTACTGGCGGTTATCATCGTCGGCGGCGTGGGGCTTTTGGCCGGCTTGGTGTTGGCTGTTGCTTCGGTGTTGCTTTCGGTGCCCACCGATCCGCGGGTGGAGCGATTGTGTGACGTGTTGCCCGGTGCCAACTGCGGCGGTTGCGGCCATTCAGGTTGCGAGGCGTATGCCACGGCGCTGGTCGCGGGCACGGCGGATCCCGGTATGTGTTCGCCCGGCGGGCAAGCGGTGGCAGATGCCATTGCCCGTGTGTTGGGTAAAGAAACGGTGCAGCTGAAAAAGAAGGTGGCCGCGGTGCGGTGCGCCGGTTGCGAAGAAAAAGCCGTTACGCTCACCACTTATGAAAACGTGGATTCCTGCAAAAAGGCCACGTTGCTGTACGGCGGCGGCAAAGCCTGCCTGTACGGGTGCTTGGGATTGGGTGACTGTGCCGAGGCGTGCCCGTACGGCGCGATCAAAGTGGAAAACGGTTTGGCGCGTGTGGATGCGTCCCGCTGTGCGGGTTGCGGTATCTGTGTGGCCACTTGCCCGCGTCGTCTGCTTTCGCTGGTGCCCGATCCGCAAAAACCCTTGGTGGTTTGCCGCAACACCGACAAAGGCGCCCAAGCGCGCAAGGTGTGTAAGAACGCTTGCCTCGGTTGCGGAAAATGCACCAAAGTGTGTTCGGTCGGTGCTGTTTTGCTAAACGACAACGTGGCGGTCATCAACCCCGAAGTGTGCGAAAACTGCGGCGCTTGCGTGGCTGCTTGTCCCACGGGATGCATCCAATAAGGTATCCGAAAAAGAAATTTTTAATTTGCGAAAAAAACAGTTGACAAACCCCGTTTAATAGGATATAATAACCCTTGCACTTGTTCACAAGTGCTCATGGCGGCATAGCTCAGTTGGCTAGAGCATGCGGTTCATACCCGCAGTGCCGTTGGTTCGACCCCGACTGCCGCTACCATATTTCCCGCCAACAGGCGGGGCAACGGCCCGGTGGTCAAGCGGTTAAGACACCGCCCTTTCACGGCGGTAACACGAGTTCGATTCTCGTCCGGGTCACCACATGCGCGTATAGCTCAGCTGGTTAGAGCGCTTGCTTCACACGCAAGAGGTCAGCGGTTCGAGTCCGTTTACGCGCACCAAAACAAAAAGGATGCCCTTTGGGCATCCTTTTTGTTTTCCTGCCTTTGATCTCTCCGAAATGCCGTAAGCAGAGGAGGCACTCACTTGGGGAACCCGATTTCCACCGGTGAGCATCCTCTTGAACCGCCCTCTTTTTTGTGCTACAATATACTCAACACAGACCATATCGGAGGGATACAGCGTGGATAAAATCTGGGACGAGATGTATGCGGCGGCCAAAGCGGTGCTGAACGAACGCCGTATTTCGGAATACGTTACCTGCGGTGAGGTGGCGGCGGCCGTCCTTTCCAAATCAGGAAAGATCTATACGGGTGTGTGTATTGACACCTGCTCCACCCTTGGCATTTGTGCCGAGCGAAACGCTATTTTCAATATGATCACCAACGGCGAACAGGAGATCGCCCGCGTGCTGTGTATCATGCCCGACGGTTCCGGCGGTGCCCCGTGCGGTGCGTGCCGCGAACTGATGGCGGGCAAGTATTACGATGTGGAGATCCTGTTGGATTACACCACCGGCCGCACCGTAAAACTCGGTGACATCACACCGGAATGGTGGATCAAATAACCCACCGTTAAAAGGAGTGTGGATATGGCGATCGTTGTGCTCACTTTTGTTTGGGGGTAGTTTTTGCCTTCGTTGGCAATTCACTTAGGCACGGAAACACCTATCTCTTACACGAAAACGCCGTCAAAACCAAATGGTTTTGACAGCTTCGTTTATCGTTCGGTGTGTGCTTTGCGGTAGGCAAGCGGGTTTTGGCCGTACCGTGCTTTAAACGTGCGGCGGAAGAAGGTTTCATTTTCGTATCCCACCGAGGCAATGATGGCCGAAACGGAAAGTTCGCTTTCCGCCAACAGTTGCGCGGCCGCGTCACAGCGTTTCTTCTGCAACAACGCGGTGAAGGTGATCCCCGCGAGTTTTTTTACCAGCGTACCCGTATACACGGGCGAATAACCCAGGCGTTCCGCCAACCCCACAAGCGAGGCGGTGCTCAGATCGCTTTCCAAATATTCTTCCAAGATCTGCCGTTGCCGATCGGCGCGCGAGCCTGCAGCCCTTGTTTTCAATGTTTTTTGCAGGCGCAACACCTCGTCCCGCAGGGGGATAGACGGCGCCGCCCCGTGGCGCGATACCGCGATCGCCGCAGCGGCACACGCAGTCTTCAAAATGTTTGCCATATCCTCCCCTCGTGCCAATCCCGCCGCGAGGTAACCTGCGAAGGTATCGCCCGCGCCGGTGGTGTCCACCGCATTCACCACAAAGGAGGGCTGGAACAGAGTGCGATCCCCTTGGGTAAACATACAGCCGCGCGCGCCCAGCGTGAATACGATGCCGAGCGAGGGGTACCTCGTGCGCAGGTGCGTCATGGCGGCATCGGGCGAGGAAGCCCCCGAAAGCACCATGGCTTCGCCTTCGTTCAAAATCACATAGGAAAGCTTGTTCAACGGAAGTTGAATGACGGTTTCGTTAAACGGAGAAGGATTAAAAAGGATCTGCAATCCGCGTTCGTGCGCTTTGTCCACAATGTACGGCACGTTGCTGATCTCGTTTTGCAACAGCAAAAGATCCCCCGCCGAAAAAGCGGACAGCACGCGGTCGATCAAAGCGGTATCCACCATGCCGTTTGAGCCTTTATGCAAAAAGATGCTGTTTTCGCCCGTGCGGTTCACCTGAATGATGGCGTGTCCGTTTTTTGCATCCACCGTTTGCAGATAGGTGATATCCACCCCCGCTTCAGTCAGCGTATCCACCAGCAGGTCGCCGTCGATACCCACACACCCCGCGTGATACACCTCGCCGCCCGCGCGTGCGGTGGCAATGGATTGGTTCAGCCCTTTACCGCCGGGAAACACCTGCAAAGAGGTGCTCATTTCGGTTTCGCCCGGTGCGACAATATGATCGAGTGAATATACAAAATCGATGTTGCACGAACCGATATTTAAAATCTTCACACAAAACACCTCCCTATATTCAATGTAACATTCTGTCGAAGAGTGTGCAAGGTCTGAATACATTGTAAAACAGACGTCAAAAAAGAACAAGTGTGCAAAAGTGGAAAAAGGCAAAAAAGGAAACGTAAAAAATTGTGCAATATTCACCACGTTTTTCGTGGTCGGTTGTTTGCGAAGCGCAAGCGGGCGTGTTGCTTTTTTCAGATATCTGTGATATAATGAACGTATTAATCAAAAGGAGAGAACGATATGATGTTCCGCAAAACATTGGGGGTGCTTTTGTGTTTGGGGCTGATGCTGTCGGCGGTCGGTTGCGGAGAAGAGATGCCTCGCGAGGGCGAGGAAAGTCAACCGAACAACCGTCCCGCCACCACAGCGGCGGCGGTGACCACCACGACGGCAACCACTACCACGACGGAAGCTACCACGACGACCACCCTCGTCACAACCGTTGCGACAACCACTACCACGACGGTTGCGCAAACCGAGGAGGATTTGATTGTCGGGGAGTGGCGGGCGCAAGTGCCGTTTGCCACGGCACTCCCGTATTTGGCGGACGGCGTGGATATGAGCGAGGTCCTTGTGGAATACGTGTATACCTTCGATGCCGAGGGCAATGTGGAAAAGAACTTACAGGTGGACGAGAGTAGTGCCCACACGGCGTTTGCGAACGGTCTGGATGCCGAAATACAAGCGGATATGCAAGAACGGGGAAGCGCTTCGGTGGAAGAATACTGCGCCTCTTGGGGTTGCGAATCGTTGGAAGAGGTTTGCGACATGAAGGAAACGATGTTTTTGGAAGGACTCCAAAATCGTGTGGGGCAAAGCGCGGCCACGGGGAGTTACACCTTCAATGAGGATAAATTGATCCTGTGCTGTAACCGCATGGGTGAAGAGGTAACGGAAACCTATGGTTACACCATCACCGCGACACGCTTGTTGATGAACCGATTGGACGAAACGGACGAGCCGTGGTCGTATACTTTCAAGAAGATTGCATAAGAAAAAAAGAGCACGCCCCGCACAGACCAGGCGGTTGTGCGAGACGTTCTTTTTAGTAGACAGGTCAATCGTCCTTTGAAGGATCGGTGGCCGAAGCGAAGATGGCTTCCACCTGTGCGTCGGGTGCTTTGGTCAGCAGCGACACGGCCACGGCAACCAAGCCGCCCGCCACAAAACCGGGCAGGATCTCATAAATGCCGGTGGGGGCAATGATCGCATCCGTAATGGTGTTGGTGAAGCACAACAGCCACGCGATATCCACCGCTGCGCCGGTCACGATACCGGCCACGGCACCTGTGTAGTTGAGTCGACGCCAGAACAGCGAGAGCAACACGACCGGGCCGAAAGCTGCGCCAAACAAGCCCCACGCATTTTCCACCATGGCCATAATGCTGCCGGCCCACGCGCTTTTGCTGGCCGCAATGAAGAACGCCACCAAACTGACGAGAGCCACCACCAAGCGGCCAACCCACAGAGTTTCTTTATCCGATGCCTTGTTTTTACGAATCAACGGCTTGTAAAGGTCGCTCGTAAAAGCGGAGGAGGCCACCAACAACTGCGAGTCTGCGGTGGACATGGCCGCCGCGACGATGGCGGCCAACAGCAAACCGGCAATTACGGGCGGGAAAATATCCTGCGCCAACGTGATAAAGATGTTCTGTTGCGCACCGACGGGCAACAGTTTGTTGGCAAGAGAGGTACCGTCACTCAACAGGAAGGTGCGCCCCAACACCGCGATCGCAATGGCCGCACCCAAAGAAAGAACCACCCAGATGATGGCGACCGTGGCGGCTTTTTTCACCTGCGAAGGCTTTTGGATGCCCATGAAGCGCACGATGATGTGCGGCATACCGAAGTATCCGAGGCCCCAGGAAAGACCGGTCACGATGTCGCGCCAATCCGCCGTGAAGGGGTTGGATTCAAAGGCGGAAACGCCGTCGGCAAACGCGGCCGTAAACGCGCCGTCAAAGTTGCCGAGAGCCATGATGATCGGCACAGCCAACACCGCAACCAACATCATAAGACCTTGGAAGAAGTCGGTCCAGCAAACAGCCTTGTAGCCGCCGAGGAAGGTATACACCAAAATCAGCAGAGCGAACAACCCCATCGCCAGAAGTTCTTTATCCGCAAACCACGGGATAACCGCCATCATGACGCTTTTACCCGCCACAAAAGCGGACGCTACGTACACCGTGAAGCTGATAAGGAAGATAAGTGCGCACACGATCTTCAACACCGCGCTTTGGGAGGCAAAACGGTTGGTAAGATACTGCGGCAGGGTGATGGAATCTCCCGAAGCGCGGGAGAAACGGCGCAACCGCCGTGCCACAAAGATCCAGTTTGCGGCGGTGCCGAGTGCCAGACCGATACCGATCCAGACCTTGCCCATACCGAACGCAAGAATGCTGCCGGGGAAACCCATCAACAGCCAGCCGGACATATCCGATGCTTGCGCACTCATGGCGGTGACCCACGGGCCCATCGAACGGCCGCCCAGGAAATATTCCTTCTCGCCGTTATTTTTGGAACGGAAGAAGAAGAACAGGCCGACACCGAGGATCAACAGAAAGTACAAAACAAATGCCAGTATTTGCATAACGATACGGCTCCTTTATGAATAATATGTTACATTATAAACGAAGCGTCCTTAAAAAGCAAGTAAAATGACAAAAAAACTCCCGTTTGGGGACAAAAGGATTGACGACGGGGAAAATAATTTGCTATCATAAGAGTTAGTAAAAACGGAAAAGGGGTTGTGTTTTATGGAAAACCGCCGTTGTTTAAACGGATTGTGGGAGTTCTCCTGCGAAACCGATTCGTTGTCCACCGTTCCCACCGCGTGGGACAGCGTGCCGATCAAAGTGCCTTCTCCTTTTAACATCAATTCGTTTTCGGGCGGGTACGACCGCCGCACCGCAGGGGATACCTATCGTGTAAGCGGGGCGGATTTTCGGTTATACCCCGAATATCCGTTGGCGTGGGAAGATGCACAGGTCGGCTTTTATCGCCGCCGTTTCACGGTGGGGGAGCAAAGCCGCGGCCGTCGTCTGTTTTTGCGGTTTGACGCGGTGGCCTATCAGACGGTGTTTTATTTGAACGGGCAACGGATTGCTGAAGAATGCGAAGCGTTTTTGCCCATCGAGATCGAAGTGACGGATACGGTGATATACGGCGCGGAAAACGAACTTGTGGTGGGGTGCCAAACGGTGATGGCGTCCGAATACAAGGATGAAGACGGTCGCCCCCGCACCGATTTTCCCGAAGGCTCGTTTTGGGGCAACCATATTGCGGGTATTTGGCAGGATTGTTGGCTTGTGGAACGCCCCCGATCCTTTATCGCCGATGTGTTTGCCCATGCGGATGTCTATGCCCACACGTTGCATATCGAGCACACGGTGGCGGGTGCGGGAGATGTCGTGCGATTTTCGCTTTCCGAACATAAAGGGGATAGTTTTTCGGAAGTCCTCACCGTCCCTTGCGGCAAAGCGGCCGCGTGGAATTACAGCGGCCGCAACATCGTGTTGTGGGAACCCGAACACCCGCAACTCTACGATCTGAAAGCCGAACTGTTTAGTAACGGTGAGGTGGTGGATACCCACGTGGTTCGCATTGGGTTTCGCACCTTTGGGATAAAGGAGAAACGGTTTGTGCTCAACGGCCGCCCCATCAAGTTGAAAAACGATTCGTGGCATTACATGGGTTACGCCGTGCAGAGCGAGGAATACGCGCGCGCGTATTATCGTATGGCAAAGGAGGCCAACGTCAACATCATTCGTTTGCACGCCATGCCGTATCCCGCCTTTTTCTATGACATTGCGGACGAGATGGGCATGCTGATGGTATCCGAATCGGCGATATGGGCATCCCGTTGCAACTTCAGTTACAACGAGGCGTTTTTTGAAAACAGCAAGCGGCATCTGCGCCGTCTGATTTTGCGGGATCGCAACCACCCCTCGGTGGTGATGTGGAGTCCCGAAAACGAATGCATTCCCGCCTACAAAGTGTGCGGTTCCAAGTTCATTCGGGATGTGGAAGATCTCTCGGAAAAACTGTTTGATCTGACAAAAGAGATTCCGAAACTGGATCCGTCGCGCCCCTACAGCTGCGACGGCAGTCACGACTTGGGCGGGCGATTGGATGTCAATTCGTTGCACTATCCGGGATACGATTGTCCCACTCATCGCGAAAAGCCCATCACCATCGGGGAAAACGGCAGTATGTATTATTCCACCCCCGATAACGTCTGCCTGCAGGACGGCGAGCAGACCCTGCTCACCTTCGACGGCCGTTTGCGCGCGGTGGCGGGGGATGCCTATCGCAACCTGATCGGACAGCGTAAATGGGCAGATCAAGTGTGTGTGTTCAACCTTATCTGGTATGGGTTGGAACCTTTGCCGTTCAAAGAGCAGTTGCTTACCTACGACACGTATGAAACGCCGGGCATCAAACCCACGCGACTCACACCGTATCTGCGCACGCTGAATGCGGGGGCGGACGACACGTTGCCGCCGTATATCCCCAACCCCGTGTGGACAGAAACACAAAAGGCGTTTGCCCCCGTGCGCCCCTTCCTCGAACATACCCCCGTGTCGCTGTGGGCGGGGGAAGAGGTGACTTTCCCCGTGGCGGTGTTCAACGATGCGCGTGATTCGTTGAAACTTACCCTGATCGCCGCATTGGTGATCAACGGCCGCGAAGCGGCAAGCGTATCCCACCCCATGCCGATGGCGGCGTGTACCCACGAAGACGTGACGTTGACACTTTCGATCCCTGCGGTGACTGCCGAAACCGCCGCGACTTTGCAGGTCACGTTGCGCGATGACGCGCAGGTGTATTACACCGATACCGCCGCCGTCACGTTGTATGACCGTGCGGCGCTGAATGCGGCATGGGAGACGGTGAAACTTCCGTGCTTGCGCCAAAGCGATGCCGAAACGGAGGGCCTCGCGTTGGATTTTCGCCAAAAGGAACACTCCCCCTACGGCAGTTTCACCCGCGGCAAAGCGGTGCAAACCGTCTTTGCAACCGACACAACGGGGGACGCGTTGCGCACAAACGGCCGTGACATCGTGTTCAACACGCGACGTGCGGCGCGGTATTTTGAAGATTATCTCAACTTCAATGCTACTCCGCTGTATTTCAACGGAATGGGCATGCCGCTGGTGTTGGATATGACACCCGCAGGTGAAGGGCGCATCGTATCCGCGATCGATCTGCCCGCCTTGGTCGATGAAGAGCCGCAAGCGCTGTTGATGATGATTCGCCTTGCGGCATATCTGCGGAAATGTAGTTTGAAAAAACCTACCCCTGCGTATTTCTACGGCAGCACAGGTGGCGATGTGGCAGCCATGCTGAGTGAGGTGCGGTGCCGTTACACGCCGCTTGACCGTGCGGCGTTGTTCGAACGGCTGAAAGCGCCGCAAGAAGGATTGCTGATCGTGGACGGCAGCGAAAATTTGGATTGGTTGCGCGGCGTGGGAGCGCACAATTTTAAGCAGGTGTTGGTGTTGGGGCTCATCAAAACGCCCGACATCTTCTCGTATGAATTTGAAGTGTCCGCCCGCCATGCGTGTCATTTGAAACCCGCGGGGAGCGATTCCGTGATCGCGGGGATCTACGGCAACAACCTCTACGGCCTAACCGAAGGGAGTGCCGCCCGACTGGCGGAAAACCTGTTGGAATACACAGGGGAGATCGAGGCGATCTTGCTGGGGTTGCCCGCAATGGATTGGCGGCAATGGAACCAGAACGCCGAAAACATCAAGACGGTGTCCTCCCACAAAAGCGAACGGCAGGATCGCACCCGTTTTGCCGCCTTGTCCCGCCACGACTATGCGGGCGCGGCCGTTTATTTCTGCCAGGCATCCATGCAGTTGCAAAACAAAAAGGTGAAACATTGGTTGGTGCGCATGCTGTCCGCCTTGCACACGGCGGTGGAGTTTTCGCAAAACGCCGCGCTGGATGAATTGCTCACGGGCGGTGTGTACGGCGTGACGCTTAACCGTGCGCTGTGCAAAGCCATCACCCCCGAAGAAACGGGGTGGCAAGCGGGACTCAACCGTGTGGAAAACGGGGAGGTGTGGCGTGCGGTGACACGCGGCGACCGCTTGCCCGATCGCTACGCACTCACGGTGTTTGTACATTCGCCCACCGATCGCACCGATCTGTTGCTCAATCCCGACACGGTGGAGTTGGCGATCACCGCCGAAAAGCCGTGTGAGTTGCTGTTAAACGGTGATCTCATCGGGCAGGGTGAAGCCATCCGCATCAACAGCATTCCGCTGACGTCGGGATGGAACACCCTCACCTTGGTGATGCGGGAAGGCGGCTCGATGCCGCAAATGATCTTCACCCGTTACGATCTGTCCAAACTGGATCTGCGCTTTGGTCTGTACGGGCGGGATCTGCAACCCATCGGACTCACGGCGGGTAACCTGTTCAGCGCCAATCGCCCGCACGAGGTGGCGCGCGCCATCGGCGGCCGCGAGGAGTTTTGGATCAGCGACGGCGATCAGCGGGACGGCATCGACTTTGATATTCACACCGACACGGCGGTGGAATGCCACGCGTTGTATTTTTCCTCCCTCACGTCGGACGTGGGCGGCGCGTGTTACACTCCCCACACCTTTGAACTGCTGGCGGGAGATTCGGAAGACACGTTAAAGCCGGTATATCGCACGCTCTTTGAGGAGCGTATGTCCTATCGCGACGGCCGCGTGTTTGTGGATCTGGGCGAAGGGGTACGCGCCCGTTACTTCAAGATCGCGCTTCGTACCAACGCGTTGAAACCGTGGGTGATCTCGGAACTCACCTTGCTTGGTTAAAACCTACCCCCACACGCAAAAATGCCTTTCCTTTTTGGAAAGGCATTTTTTGTGCAAAAAAACAGCTGTTCATAAATCTAAAACGGAAATCACCTTTTTATTCAACAAGGCGGCGTATTTCACGGCGGTATACGCTCCGCCGTGATTTTTATAAACACAACTTACTATAAAATCGCAGTTTTCTACCATCCAACGGTTTCTTTTGGTGATTGCAGATTTTGGGTGAACCCCGCTGAGCACGAAGGGGAGTATAATCTCATCATATGCATTTAGATAATAGGTTTGGTTTGTATTGAGTTCATTAGAAAAATACGGTTTGATCAATACCAATTTGACAGCGGGATATTTTTGCTTGAGAATACGTACAGCCGAAGAAAAACCGGCGTCAAAATCGCCCATGCCCCCGTCCAAAATTCCGTGACTTCATAGGACACAATCAAATCTTCGAGCAACTCCGACAGCACAAAGGAAAAATCTTTAAAAAGTTCTCGATGTCCAAAGCAGACGCAAGTTTTGTTTCCTATTCCAAACCCTTCTTTCTGCGTAAATTTTCGATAACAGAACAATTATATTATACAGTTTCCAAAAACAAAACACAAGCGGGTTAATATGTTTCTGTAAGAAAACTTTTGAACAGAAGGTGGATTTGTGTTTGATTTCGGTTTAAGACTTCGTGAACTCAGAGAAAAGCAAAAACTCTCACAGGAACAGTTGGGCAGACGGGTGGGTAGATCAAAGTCGGTCATAAGCAGTTATGAAAACAATCTCAAACTACCACCGCTTAGCATTCTCACGGACTTTGCCGCAATCTTCAACGTGTCGTTGGATTATCTGGTGGGAATTGATAAGAACGAAATGGTATCGATCGATGGGTTGACCGATCAGCAAAAGCAGGTGATTCAAACCATCGTGTTTGAGTTCCGTGACAGCACATTTAAGGGTGCGGGACTTTCCGAGCGCCAACAAGGCATCTTGAATGTGCTTATGAAGGAGTTCTCGCAAAAGTAAAAGCAAAAAGCCTTTCTTTCGGGGCGGTCACTAAGGGAGAAATTGGTTTTTCGCCACGAATTGCCCTTCCTCATGGGTGTCATATAGTGTTACGGCGATCATACACAAATGCAGTTGGCAGAATACGCTATATGAAATGCCCGCAATGCGAAAACGATCTTGGCAAGAAAGAATAATTTGATTAAAAAGCGGCTTGAAATCAAACGATTTCAAGCCGCTTTTAAGCTAACGTATTCTCCAAACATTTCCTTTTTAGTTTCATCAGTGCAAAAATCTTTATCCTTTTCCTTTCTGCATTTCCTCTGCATTTTTAGTGAAGACATCTCCACTTTTGGCAAGGAAATTTCTCGTCCAAACCTCTCATTTTTCCGTTTT
>JAZSHJ010000107.1:0-8130 GCA_045533175.1 Acutalibacteraceae bacterium | reverse complement strand
CCAACCGTAACTGTTCAATACGTTGAGCACGCTTTCTTAATCGTAATTCTTCATCTCTATATTCAAACTCTAAAGCCATTTATTTTCTCCTAAAACAGTATTCCCTCATACACAATATGATACTTTTAATCCACTTTAACGTCAACAAAAAAGTCATGCCAAAAGACATGACTTTTCATACAATCATTTAGATATTTAATGAAGTACTTTGGAAAGAAACTGCTTGGTTCTTTCTTCTCTGGGTGCGTCAATTACCTGCTTTGCATCACCCTGTTCCACAATTACTCCGCCATCCATAAAGATAATTTGGTCTGCCACATCTCTGGCAAAGGCCATCTCATGAGTAACAATAATCATGGTAGTTTTCTGCTCTGCAAGACTTCTGATAACCTTAAGTACTTCTCCGGTAAGTTCCGGGTCCAATGCTGAAGTAGGCTCATCAAAACAAAGAATGTCCGGTTTTAATGCCAGTGCTCTGGCAATAGCCACACGCTGCTGCTGACCGCCGGAAAGCTGATGAGGATAGTGGGACTCTCTTTCAGACAATCCCATCTTCGCCAAAAGCTCCCTACCATGAGCCTCAATTTCTGCGTAAATTTCTTTCTTGTTCTGTTTAAAATCCGGTCTTTCCTTTGCCAGTAATTTTTCTGCCAATGTTACGTTCTCAAGAGCCGTATACTTTCCGTAACGAGATCACCCCCGGCAACTTCATCTTCCGCATCCGTGAATTTGAGCAGATGGAACTTGAGTTCTTCTGCAAACCGGGCACCGATCTTGAATGGTTCTCCTATTGGAAAGACTTCTGCCGTGATTGGCTGTTGAACCTCGGTATCCGCGAAGAAAACCTGCGTCTGCGCGATCACGATCCGGAAGAACTCGCGTTCTATTCCAAAGCCACCACCGACTTTGAGTTCCTCTTCCCGTTCGGTTGGGGCGAACTGTGGGGCATTGCCGACCGCACCGATTACGACCTGAACCAACACAGCGAACATTCAGGTCAAAAACTCGACTACTTTGATCCCGAAACCAACGAGCGTTACGTCCCCTACGTGATCGAACCGTCGCTGGGCGCGGACCGTGTGGTGCTGGCATTCCTGTGCGATGCGTATGACGAAGAAGTGGTGGATGCCGAAAAGAACGATACCCGCGTGGTGATGCACCTGCATCCCGCCATCGCCCCGTTCAAGGCGGCGGTGCTTCCGCTGTCTAAGAAACTGTCGGATAAAGCGGGCGAAGTGCATCAGATGCTCACCAAGCACTTCATGGTGGACTTCGACGATGCCGGCTCGATCGGTAAGCGTTATCGCCGTGAGGACGAGATCGGCACGCCGTTCTGCATCACCTACGATTTCGACAGCGAAACCGACGGTTGCGTGACGGTGCGTGATCGTGACACCATGCAACAAGAACGCGTGGCCATCGATCAGTTGGTGAACTACCTGAACGAAAAAATCGCATTTTAATTTTGAGACCCCGTGCCGAACGACACGGGGTCCCGTTTTGAAAGGAGTATATCCCACATGATGGAGAACTGGACCGAACTGACCATAGCCGTCCCCGCCGCGGACACCGACCGTGCCGCCGATATCGCCAACATGACGGTACCGTACGGCTTGTATATTGAAGATTACAGCGACTTGGAGCAAGGTGCACGTGACATCGCACACATCGACTTGATCGATGAAGAGTTGCTGGCGCGTGACCGCACCCGTTCGCTGATTCACGTGTATCTGGAACCCGAAGTCAACCCGGCCGAAGCGCTCACCTTTTTGCAAGAGCGCCTTTCGGCTGCGGGAATCGAAAACGAACTGTCCACCCGCACGGTGCGGGAAGCCGATTGGGCAAGCAACTGGAAACAGTTCTTCAAGCCTCTGCCCGTGGGTGAAAAACTGCTGATTCTTCCCACATGGGAAACCGACGAAAACAAAGAAGGCCGCGCGGTATTGCACATTGATCCCGGCATGGCATTCGGTACGGGCGGGCACGAAACCACCCGCTTGGTGTTGGAAACGCTGGAAAAGACGGTGCAAGCGGGCGACCGCTTTTTGGACATCGGATGCGGCAGCGGCATTCTGTCCATTGCGGCGTTGCTGTTCGGTGCCTCCGAAGCATTCGGTGTGGATATTGATCCGCTGGCGGTCAAGACCGCACGGGAAAACGGCGAACTGAACGGTATGGTCCCGCCCCGCTACACCATTGTGGAGGGGGACCTCGCCGACAAGGTGAAAGGAACGTATGAAGTGGTAGCCGCCAATATCGTGGCGGATGCGATCATTGCCCTTTCCCCCGCCGTGCCCGCATTTTTGAAGGACGGCGGTGTATATGTGGTTTCCGGCATCATCGACGTGCGGGAACCTGACGTGATAACGGCGCTGGACGCCTGCGGCTTTGCGGTATGTGAACGCTATGAACAACGCGGCTGGGTGTGTCTTGTGTGCCGCACAAAAAAAGAATCATAAATAAACAGCGGAAGGGATCTCAAACCCCTTCCGCTGTTCTTTATTCTGTCAACAACTCATTCGGTGTCACACCGAACACCTTTGCCAGCGCCACCAGTTCAATATCCGTCACGAAGCGTTTGCCGCATTCCATGCGCTGTACCGCATTTTTATCAATATCCAACCCCACCAATTGCAAACGGTCGGCCAACTCCCGCTGGGAAATGTTCATATCCATGCGCCGCCGTGCCACGTTCTTTCCACACACATTATTGCGCCCTTCACTCGACTTGTTAATAAACATACATTCCTCCGCTTTGACATTTAGTGCTTGTCATTACGAAAATTGTATGTTATAATACGAGAAAATATGACATTTACTGAATGTCAAATAATCTCACAAGGATGTGATGGTGTGAAAACACTTCTGGTCGTTACACAATGGTGCAGCGCGGTTTTGTCAGCCCTGTGCCGCATCGCTGTCGGTTTTCGTTGGACGGATCTTTTGTTGCTGGTCGCCGTGCTTTTTATCATGCCGTTTGCCGTGGTGCAGAATGTATTGGAAAAAAGAAAGGCAAAACGTTGGGTGGTAGGTCTGCTTGCCGTCCTGTTCTTTGTTGCGTTCTTTCTTATTGCTTTGCTGTAACCGTCAATCCCGACCGAAAGGCAAACAGCACTCCAACGGAGTAAATGCTCCTTTGGGGTGCTGTTCTTACTTTCTTTTAATGAATAACCGCCGCGTTTTATCCCACGCGGCCGGCCAGCGCCATCGCAAGGATACCGAGCACCATAACGGTGCTCAAAATCAAACACAAAATCCGTTTTGCCATCTCACAGCACTTCTTTCCGTTATTCCATATTCCCCGTGACCGCCATCAGCACCGACAGCGCCGCAACGGGCGCGGTTTCGCATCGCAAAATGCGCTTTCCCAACGTGGCGATGGCCGCACCGCCCTGTTGCAGCGTTTCAATTTCGCGGCGATCAATGCCCCCTTCCGGGCCGATCACCAACGACACCGCCGCCGTTTCACGCGAAGCGAGCGAGGCAAACGGCACACCGCCGCATTCGTAACACACCACCGTGTTTTCCGAAGCCAGACGTCCGGCTGCCTCCGCAAACGAAATGGGCTCTTCCACCACCGGCAGAATGCCGCGACCGCTTTGTCCTGCGGCTTCATCCGCAATTTTTTGCCAACGGGCGGCTTTCTTGGCAGCCTTTTCGTTGATGACCGCCACCGAACGCGCCATTTGCACCGGCACGATGCGCACCGCACCGAGTTCCACCGCTTTTTGAATGATCCACTCCATTTTGTCTGCTTTCGGTAAGCCCTGGTATACGGTGACTGCACAGGTCGGCTCGGTGGCCGACGGGACACGGGACACGACCGACAGGATCACGTCCTCCCCCGCAAATTCCCGAACGGTACACACGCATTCGGTGTTTTTGCCGTCACACACGGTGAGTTCTTCCCCCACCGTCATCCGCAACGAACGGCGAATATGCGAAGCATCCTGCCCCGTTACGGTGATGGTGTCACCATCCACCGACGGCACGAAAAAACGCGGCATCTCACCGCACCCCCGTTATATCTTTGATAATTTCCCCTGCCATGATAAGCCCCGCGGCACTCGGCACAAACGAAATGCTGGCGGGCGTACGGATATCTTCCGTCCCCTGCGGGGTGCGCGGCTTTTCTTCGGAATAGACCACCTTTAAATGCTCCACTCCGTGCAGTTTCAATTCCCGCCGCATCACACGGCACAGCGGACAAACCTGCGTCTTGGTGATATCTGCCACACGAAACGCGGTGGCATCCAACTTGTTGCCGCATCCCATCGCGCTGATAAGGGGAATCCCTTTTTCCTTACATTCGAGCGCTAAACCGAGCTTGGCTTTCACGGTATCCACCGCATCCGCCACGTAATCACACCCGTCGATCAATCCCACGCCGTCGGGCGGAAGATAAAACAGCGTGTGTGCCGTGACGCGACATGCGGGGTTGATATCCCGCACACGGGCGGCGATCACTTCCGCCTTTGCTTGTCCCACCGTGGAGGTGAGGGCGCACAACTGGCGGTTACGGTTGGAATCCGAAACCGTGTCACCGTCCACCAAAATCAAATGTCCCACGCCTGTGCGGGCCAGCGCTTCTGCCGTGTATGAACCGACACCGCCGAGTCCGAACACCGCCACGGTGGCGTTTGAAAGATGCGTTACCGCATCGTCCCCCAGCAAAGCCGCGGTGCGGGACGTCCATTCCTCACGCATACGCTCAATACGGTGCGAAGCCGTTGAAGGTAACCTGCGGCAAAGGACATTTGAAATACCACATAAGCGCCCCTGCCGCCGCCAACACGACCGTCACAAGCACAACACTCAACAGCCAGCCGCGGGCATAATTCTTCAAACACACGCGGGAGGTGCCGCCGCACGCGCACACCAACGCCGCAACAAACCCCACCAGCGGGATCATAAACAAAAGGGTATACCCCACAAACCCCCACACGCCAAGCGGCTTGAGCGCAGGCGGGAGTTGCATCATCGTCAGCGGTATCTGAAACCGCTTTTCCTCCGTCGCAGGGGATGCGGAAGGTGCCGTGAACTGCGGGTGGAACTGCGGTGCACCCGACGCGGTGCGCGTCACGGGGGTCACGTTCTCCTGTGCCGCAGGCACCTCTTCCTCCTGTGCGGCGGCCGCACATTCTTCACACAGCACACCTTCGGGTATTTCTTTCAGGCAATGCTCACAAAAAGCCATCCTTACCCCTCCTCAATCATTCCATCGTATAGTTTACTAAAAGTACATCCGTTTGTCAAGGTCACACGTTGGCGGGCAGTTTTGTGGACAAATCTTCCATAAAGGCATCATACCCGTACTCTTCCAACAAAAACGCCCCGTTTTCATAGGAAAAGCGGGTAACCGATGCGTTACTTGCCCACGGTATGGTTTTCATTTCATCCTTTGTTTTCCCAAGACTGTGCGCCGCCATCGCACGAACGGGGGTGGCATGCGAAAACAAAAACACCGTTTGTCCTTTGTGTGCTTCGGCAATGGCGGCTACGGCGGCAACAATGCGCCGTTGCAATTCCTCCACGCTCTCGCCTCCCACGGGGCGGGCGTTGCCGACATCGGTGCGCCAAGCGGCATACTCTTCGGGATAGACGATGCCGATATCGTCAAACGCCATCCCATCCCACTTGCCTGCGTCGATTTCCCGCAACTGCGGGGCGGGTATCACGGGCAATCCCACCGCACAGGCCGTATGTTCCGCCGTGTGAAACGCACGCAAAAGATCACTTGCATAAATCGCGTCACAGGGAATCCCTTTTAAATACTTCGCCGTACGCTCTGCCTGTGCGTGTCCCGTTTTCGTCAAATCGAGATCACCATGTCCCAAAAAGACGCGCATGGCATTGGCCACCGATTCCCCGTGGCGCATCATATACAAAGTCGTTTTCATGCAGTTTTCTCCTTTAACAGCACGCATTCACCCGCTTGCAAGGTGAACGATGTGTCACACGGCACAAAGCGATCTTCTTCGGGAACATAGCGGACAAGCGCATCCGCCTGCACCGTAAATTTCGCTTCGCGCAGATGGCTTTTGTTCACAAGCAACACCGAGCCGTCGGCGTAACAGCCGGCCACCGCATCCCCCGCAATATCGCGAATGCCGCCGTGTGTCACCGTTTCCTCTGCGGTGTGGCACACCCGCACGCAATCCAGCGCAAACAAGTGATCCCCCAACGGTCGCAACCAATGTGAGATCTCTTGCACGTCGTAATAATGTTGATATTTTTCGCCTTCGGTGTCCACCATCGCGTTGTCCCAACGCCACATCTCGTCGCTGTCCCGCGGCACTTCATAAGTGAAAAAGGATATGCGGCGGAATCCGTAGGCCAAGCACATTCCCACTTCCCAAGCGAGTTCCGCGCGGGTAAGGTTACGGTACGGGCCATGTTCGGTCAACAGCACAATGGCCATCGCATCCAGCCCGTTTTGTCGTGCGTGACGGCGCACCGCTTCGGCATTTTCAAAAAAACCGGGGCGGTCGTTTTCGAGATAGGCGTTTTCGCGTATCAGATCTTCGCGGCGGTCGCCCGTGGGGGTGAAGGTGGGTTTCGGGCAATCGCGACCGAGGAAATGGTAGTGATCGTAACTGATGAAATCGGGTTTCACACGGGTGATAAACTCTGCCAGGTGCTCGTCGTAGGTTGCATTTCCGAGTTGCTCGGCGTTCGCATAATTCGGGTACAGGTTGATCACCGTTTCACAATGCGGGGCATAGCGGCGAAACGCCGCCACCAAACGTCCCAGCGCATCAAACCGCGACGCGTGCGGCTCATCCGCCAGATCAAATCCGTTTAATGCTTCGTATCCTTCGTAATCCGCGCAGATCTCCCGCACCAAGCGGTCGCAATCCGCCTCGGTGGCATCCAACGCCTGCCACACGCGAAAATCGCACACGTTCACGCGCAAGCCGACAGCGGCACATTGCGTGAGCGCCTTTTTTAACTCAGCGGGCGAACCGCCCAGCTGCGCCAACGTGATACCGCTTGCCGCCATTGCCGTAAAGGTTTCGCCCTCATCGTAACGGTGCGGACGCGGGCCGTAAAAATACGTGATCTCAAATTGTTTCATACACACACTTCCTTTGCTACGTATTATCTTATCACCTGCCGACAAAAATTGCAACTCGTCTTGCAAGAAAAAACGCTTTCTGTTACAATATTACCGTAAGGAAGTGAGTGTATGAAATGTATCCATCTGTCCGACCTGCATTTGGGCAAACGGGTGAACGCATTTTCGATGTTGGAAGAGCAAGAAGCAATTTTGGAACAAATCCTTTACCTGATCGATGCAGAATCTCCCGACGCCGTATTGATTGCGGGCGACGTATACGATAAAGCCGTGCCTCCCGCCGAAGCGGTGGGGTTGTTCGACCGTTTTTTGGCGGCTCTTGCCGCACGGCAGGTGACCGTTTGTGTCATCAGCGGCAACCACGATTCGCCCGAGCGCATTGCCTTCGGCGCGCGCATTATGTGCGGGGCGGGCATTCACCTCTCCCCCGTGTACGACGGCGCGGTGACACCCGTCACGTTGCACGACGAGCACGGCGAGGTGAATATCTATTTGCTCCCCTTCCTGAAGCCGGCCCACGTGCGCCGCTTTTTTGAAGAGGAAGAGATCGTCACCTATACCGATGCCGTGCGGACGGCGATCGCACAGATGGGGGTGAACCCTGCCGCCCGCAACATTTTGGTCACCCACCAATTCGTAAGCGGCAGCGACCGCCGTGAATCGGAGGAGATCACGGTGGGCGGCACCGATCACGTGGATGCTTCGGTATTTTCCGCATTCGACTACGTGGCGCTCGGACACCTGCACGCACCGCAAAATTGCGGCACACCCCGCATTCGTTATTGCGGCACGCCGCTGAAATATTCCGTTTCGGAAGCGAGGGACGAAAAATCCGCCACCGTTGTGGAATTGGGGATGAAAGGTGAGGCGATCGCGGTGCGCACCGTGCCGTTCACGCCGCTTCACGATATGGGCACGTTGCGCGGCACCTTTGCAACACTTACCGATCCCACGTTTTACACCGCCCATCCCGCCCGCGAGGATTATCTGCACGTCACACTCACCGACGAAGAGGACGTGCCCGATGCCATGGCGCGCCTGCGGCAGATCTA
>JAZSHJ010000079.1:0-38690 GCA_045533175.1 Acutalibacteraceae bacterium | reverse complement strand
AACAGGAAACTCAAGACCCTTGGATGAATGTATGGTAAGTATCTTTACGAAATCACCCTCAGGCAAAGCTTCGGATTCCCCCAGACTTCCGGATTCGATTGTTTTTTCAGCGAAATCTATAAAGCCACCAAGCGTGCCACCGCACGGCCGCCTGCTGCTGTCCACGTCGCGGGCAACAAAAAGGATACGCATCCGTTCTTCACTTCCAACACGTCGGTGGTACCGCCCGCACCGTCACCACCCACAAACTCACCACGATACAAAAACGGTTCCGCACTCCATGCGGACACGTCGAACACCACACGACACGCGTTGTGTTCCCCTTGCACACCCGCATATTGCGGTGCAGCAGGGGCGATACCGCCCGTCGCTGTCACCGTCACGTTTATCACTCGCTCCATACGTTTTCCTCCCGTTACATATACGCTGCAGTCGCTTTATACATTGCGTAATCCGCTTGGGTAACACCCACATAACGAAGCAGGTTTTGGAAGGTTTTTTCATCCATGTATGCGTCGCCTTTTCCGTTCTTCGACTGTTCTTCAATCAAATACAACAAGCTCATGGCGCGTTGAGTCATGGATTCCTTCGCCTGTTCGTCCTCGGTCAGTAACAACCCCGCAATGCCGTTACGCGCATCTTCAATATACTCGCTGTATCTCTGCGGGAAGCCAAGCCCGTCGTGCGTTTCCTTCGCCGCCTCTTTGTTGCTTTCCTGACGGTTGGCCGCCGCTTCGCGTTCGGTTTTCGTTTTCACATAGGTGCTCGAAGCTGCGGTATCAAACGGCAACCGAGATACCGTGCCGTCCGCATTCAACTGCCACAGTTGTTTCGCGTATTCCTCCGCCAACGCCGTGTTACCGCTGTTGTACGCGCTCAGCATGTTGTCGTAAACATACTTATTGTGATCGTCCACGTAACTTTTCAAAAGATACGTTTTCTCGTTCGCCATATCCTCCCGTTCAATGACCTGTGCTTCACGGTCGAGCGCCGCCTTTTCCCGATCGATATCCAACGCTTCACGGTCCACATCCACCCGTTCACGATCAATATCCAATCCCGCACGGTCACTTTCGGCGCCCACCAGATCCATCGCGTTTTTATGCACGTTATTTTGCAACGTCTGCTCGTTTTGAAGCACCCGATCGGCGGATTCCCGCGCATTGTTCGCCAGTTTTTCCGCCAGTTCGTTTTCGGAATCCGCCTTGCGTTTGCGCAACTCTTCGTGAATGGCGTCCACCGCCTGTTGGCGTGCCGCGCGGGTGGCCGCATCCGCATTATTACGTGCCACCGTAAGCGCTGTCTGATTGGTCGCGTTAAACCCGCTTTGCTCCAAACCGTAATTCGCCATCTGCTCCTTCAGCGCACGGCGACGCGCAAATTCCGCCGCCGCGTTAGCATCGAACTGCCCGTCATACGCCGCTTGCACCTTTTGGGTATCGGCGGCCGCCGTTTCCTCCAGCGCCTTGATCTTTTGCGCTTGAATGCCGTTCATCGTGCGGTTATACGATATGTTGGCCTCGGTCTCCTTGGCCTTGTAGTGATCCGCCATATCCTGTGCCCGCTTTTTTTGTCCGTCCACAAACTCGTCGTACACGTCACGTGTCGAGGTGGCGTAGGTGTAATCTGCCATATTAAACTCCTTTCCAAATACGGTATTCCATTGAAAGTCCCGTGAGCACCAACGGATCGTCACTCTCCACCGTCACGCCCAGCGTGCGCACCCGCGCCTGTCGGCAGGGCACGCTCACAAGGACGATATCCGCATCCGCCCCGCACACCGTCTGCAAACGGTAGGGCACGGGACTTACGTCCCCGCCGTCCCCTTGAAACGTGACCTCTGCCGTGCCACCCGTGTGTGCCATCAACAACCGCAACGCATATACCGCGCCGCGCTCTCCCGCACGGCCGAGCGAAAACGGTTTGGTGACCACCCGCGCACGTATGGGTGTTTCCTTCGTAAGCATGCGGTCACAACTCCCTTGTTCCAAACGCGCCGTACATAGCCCCTTTTGGGTGGGCAACACCAACAGCAAACCGTCGTCTCGTCCCAACAACGTATGTACCGCAGCAGGCAATCGCCAACGATACCACGGAACGGCGAATGCCGCGCGGCGCTCATCCGCATAGGAGGCAAACCCGGCAAACCCACCCGACATGTAATCAAAGAGATACACCTCATCCTCCGAGAGCAAGAGATAATTGCCGTGATACAACGCCGCCGCTTTGACTTCTTTCCCGCGCAAAGAAGGTTCCACCGCGCAGGACACACACCTCACCGCTTTTTCCGACCAAGCAGACAACGCCGACAGCATATACACCGCCCCGTCGCTGTGCGCCCACACCAATCGGTTGCCGCACAGCCGCACGGTTTGCGGCAGATCGCACCCCACCGCCGAGTGCAACTGTACAAGCGGAAAATGCGCCGCAGCGGTAAGATCCACCGCCTCTCCGTTCACAAACGCACTCTCATCCACCTCTTTGTAGGCGTATTCGCAACCGAACAATTCCCGTTCCTTGAAGATCACCAGCGCACCGTTTTGTTTTCCGAAAGCGGTCACCCTCTGTGACGGATCTCCCACGTACATAAAGTTGTTTTCGGGAAAATACAACGGCTCATCCACGTCGCTGTACCGCACAACGTGCCCTTGGCCGCCCACAAACAAGCGCGTGCCGCCGCCCGCCGAATCACGATCCCCGCCGAACCATGCGGAAAAGGACATATCGAACACCGCAGCCGTATTTTGGAAAGGATGCGTTCCTCTCACCAACAGGTTGTTGGCAAAGCCAGCCGCGGGCAATGCCACGGGCGTTCTGGTGCTGTAATTGCAAATGGCACACTCCCCGTTCAGCGAACCCACCGCAAGGCACACCTCCCCCATGTCGGGGATGGTCTGTTTTTCGCTGTATTCCGTAAAAAGGTTGCCGTAAAGCCCCACCGAAAAGGTGTATGCCACCCCGTCGGTGTGGGTGTATTCCACGGTAAAATTACCGTATCCCGCTTTGAACGGCGGGCAAAACCAGGTAGATTCGCCATCGGTCGTCCAATAGCCGCGGTAGCGGTCGCTTAACAGGTTAAACCCTTCCGCCGTTTGCATACTGCCCGCCGTTCGACGATCGGTACTCCCCCGCCCGTTGATAAACACGATCGGTTCATAAAACGTGCGCAACTGTTTTACCGACGCGCGCTCTTCATCCAACGTGATCTGCCACACCTCATGCCCTGTATGCTCCTCGTATTCCCATGCAAGAAACATCAGCACCGTGTTGCCTTTTCCTCCCGCAAAAAAGGCGTGTTGCGCGGCGGCGACATGTGCGATGTTTTCTTCCTTTAGAATGAGCGTTCCTTTGTAGTACACAAGGAGCTGTGACGCGGTGCGGATCAACTGGTATTCCCCGTCCACCGTTTCAAAGGTTGCCACAACGGGGGCGGTGTCCTCGTTTTCGGCGGTCATGCACAACGCAGGGCGCGTGCGAAGTGCCCCGTCCTTCCAATACACATTTTCACAATCGGTCAGCGCGTGATCCTCCAAAAGGGCGGGCGGTTCGGCGGTATTCAGCCCGCCGTTGAGCCTATCCACGTCCTTTTTATACCGCGCGCCCCCGTTCATCTGCGCAAATCGCATACACTCTTCTTCCTTTCCTGTCCCGCGTTATCCGCTTACCACTCCCCCGTGGGCAGTTTATCCGCAATGGTGCGGGACACCTTCACGCCGCCTGCCCGCTTTTGGTTATACACATACGAAAACGCGCTTTGATTGGTCGTATCCCCTTCGGCGGCCGCCAGCAACATGGCCACACCGTAGGGCATGATGTCGTTCACGCACCGCGCCGAAAGAGGGATCTCTTCCCCGATTCCCTTTAGCGAACGGAATTCCCCGTCGGGCGTTTCAGCAAAGAACATATCGCTGAAGATCTGATTTACCATGGCCAACCCGCGTTTGTAAATATCCGCATCCCGCAGATGGTCGGGCACTCCTTCACGGTTGACATACCCGCACAGTTGCATCGCTCGTTCCAGCACATCTTTCGCTGTTTTCATACACTTCCTCCTTCCGATGGCAGAAAAAGCGGGCGGACGGTTATCCGCCCACCCGCTTTGCCGCCGTCTTACTTTTTGTCGCGTCGCGCGGCCGTGCGGCGGCTCTCCAACGGGACAAACCCCCATCGGCGCAACCGTTCGGCCTTCTGCGGCGTCGCGGCAAATCGCACGCAGGTGCGCTCCTTATTCACAAACCACATTTCGCGTTCTCCCACGTCACGCGGTATAGGTCAAAGCACGAATGGTATTTTTGTACGGATTACGCACAAACACGTCGTAGTACAGACGGTAATCCATCTTCCAAGCATCCACATCGATGTTCTTGGACGGATCAAAAATGCGCACCTTTTCGGTCTTTTTCACCAGCGAGGCCGCCTTTTTCGGCAGAATGAGGAAACCGATGTTTTTTGCACCCTCCGCAGGAACAAAGCCGCCGTTTTCCTGCCCTTCGGACGTGCCGTCATAGAAGGTGTACGCCGACTTCATACGCGCCGAAGACACGGGAATGATGGGCATGCCGTTGTATGCCTGCACCTTGGTAGTCACCTCACCGCGTTTGAAATCCACCACCGACAACTGGCGGGACAACTCACCCGTACTCTGCAACGCAGCATAGATAGCGGAATCCACAAAGCAAACGAGTTCTTCGTCGTAATCGCTTGCATCCTGTGCCGCGATCATCGCCGCCGCCATCTTGGCAAAAACGGTATCGGCGGGTACCGCACCATTCAATTCTTCCACCTGACCGTTTTCGGCGGCAGCCGCACCCACGATCTTGGAAATGACATAAGCATCCATTTCGGGGATCACCTGGGCGCGCACGAACTCCGCCATCACCTCACCTGCCAGATTGCCGATACCGCTTTCGTCCGCATCCTGTGCATCCAACTGGAAGGAACGGCCGCGATCCTGCGACAATTGATACGGCGTGCGGGAAATGGTAACCGCCCCCTGCACAAAGCCGGTGTCGCGGTCGTAATCCCCCATCGCCGACATACCCAGTTCGGGTACGATCACGATGCCGTTGCCCATAAACTTCGGCTTCAAGCCGTTATCCGACAGAATACCCGTAACCGATTTCTGCGAAAGCGCACGGTCCAAATCGGCGGTCATGGTTTCAGACAAGGTCACCGTGTTGATGTTGGAATTGCTGTTGGTTGCTGTGTAAGCCATAAAACTTCTCCTTTCAAATTACGAAAATTTTCTGCGAAATGCGGCCGAAAATGCGGAAGATTGGTCGTCTGCCTTTTCGGCATCGTCCGCCTCCCCGCGCAGCGATCCCGCCGAAGCGGCCGCCGCTTGTTCTTCGGCCTGTTTTTCGGCCGCCGCCCGACGACTGTTGCGGTAAAGATACCGCAAATAGCCATCCAGCAACGTCACCTGTTGCTCGTTCACCTCACGCAACACACTTTCGGGCAGGTCACCGAAATCCGTGATTTCGGGGAACTCTTCTTGCAGCTGAAGCAGTTGTTCCCCCATACGCCGCACATCAGCCTCTGCGGCTTCGGCGGCGGCCTTCTCCCCGTGTTCGGCGGTAGTCGTGCTTTGCGCTGCACGGGTGCGTCTGGCGGCTTCGGCCAGTCCGCGGGCGATCGTTTCATCGCCGCCGCTGACCTGCAAAAAGCGCTGGTATTCCGCTTCTTCGCACACCTTTTCCAGCCGTTCCACCACCGCGGGAAGATCCTCTTCCCGCGCCCCCGTCAACGCACGCAGGCGATCCAGTTGCGGCACCACCTTATGCTCGTAGTCATGCTGCGTTTTAAGCAACTTCTGAATAAACTGCGGTGCCTCTTTCGAGGGAAGTGTACGTGTTTCGTGATTAAACCGATACACGATCTCTCCGTCCTCTGCCGATGGCGTATCCTGCACTTCGGGCGGGGGTGTGGTATCCTCACCGTCCGGCGGCAACACCGTTTCATCGCCGACGGGCGCACCGCCCGCCGTTATCGAGTCCGTTTCTTCCACCTGTGGTGCGGTATCCGATACGGTCATCTCCATCATTTCGTCCATGCAACATCCTCCTCTTGCACAGGTTTGTTTTGCAGATCACGCAACAGCCCGTCCACGTTCGGCACCGTGCCGCGCGGAAGGCGCGTGAGGTACTGCTCGGCATCCAGCACCTGACGATCAAACAAATTATCCAGCGTGGCAATGCTCTGCGCTTCACTCCACAAGTTGGAAGCTCCCACGTCCACCCGTGTGGAAACGATCAGTTCGCGGTACCGCGCCCCGTCAAAAGGCATATACCACGTGCCGCCTTCCTCCGTCACCTTCAACGCGCGACGTCCGTAATGGCTGATCCAGTATTCCGCCCATGTGCGCGCCACATCCTCCACAAACGAGAAGAAGCGGTTGCGTTGCATCGTAAGCGGCATGGTGGCCGCCTCGCGTACCGCGATAATAGCGGAGGCGTTGTCGGGGCGCATATCGCCCAGCGCCGCGCTGTTCGCACCGCTTTGCGTGAGCGTTTGGTTGATCATCTGTTCCACGTTGCCCGAAAACGCAGGAGAGAACTGCGGTGGATTCAAAAAGCCCGCCACCTGCCGCACGTCGCCTTCCACACCGTTCACCGTGATGATCTGTCCCGGCTCGTTGGTCACGGGACTCGTCACCGCATCGCCGTCCACCACCATAATGGGCATTCCCATCACCATCACCGCCCACACCGAAGCGGTAATCATGCGGTTGATGGCAATCTGGTTCGGGATGAGATAGGTCACCTCGCTGTCGCCGTATGCACAGTTGCGGCGACGCTCCCACAGAAACACCGAAAACGGGTATCGACGAATGCCCGTATCCCACGCGGGGCGCACCGTTACTTTGTCGGTCACCTTCACCGCCATCACGCGGCACCCACCCGTTTCATCCCATTCTTTGTAGAATTTCGTGAGTACCGTCACCTTGTCCACGCCGTTGCGGTCACCGTCTGCCCCCAGTTCACCCGCCATATATTCGGTGGCGGTATCCGCCTTGATCTGCTCGATATCCTCATCCGCCACACCGTGTGCCTTCGCTTCGCGTCGCACGCTGTCCACCGTTTGGCGGTTGGCCACGATAATGAACGGCTGGCGTTGCACATCGTCATCGGTCGGATCTCCGAAATACACGTTTTCAATATCCAACACCTCGCAGGCAATGTCCCCTGCAATCGGCGTGCGGCGGTTTTCATCCGCGTAAAGCCCCGTTTTCACCGTCGGATCCCAGTAGGTATACAACACACCCGTCCCCGAATTGTAGGCATTGCGCAATACCTGCTCTTTTTTGTCATCCAATCGCAACCGTTCCGCCTGCACGCGGAAATAGTCGCTCATGGCAGACATCACGAGATTCACCTCCTCGGTGGTCGGCAGGCGCTCACCGCCCAATCCGGGAATCTCCGAAAGGCCGCCCACGGGACGTGCGGCCATGTGTTCCCGCATGCGCCGCACGTCCCCCTGCAACGCCACCGTATTCGGCACACCTTCCACCGAAAAATTCACCGATACGGGACTGGATCCGATCACCGCTTGCTTGTATTCGCCGATACGCTTGATAATGTTGTAACGCACCAACGGTCGGTCTGCCCCCACGCTGGCACCGTGCCATTGGTCACCCGCATAAAATCGCTCGTTGATACGGTTTTGCTCGTACATACCCTTTTGACCGAAACTGTTTTTATAATCGGTTCCCCGTTTGTATTCGCGTTGCACCGTTTGCGGTGCATACCATGCCTGTTCGTTCACACATCATTCCCCTTTCCTTTACGGTATAACTGCGCGGCCAACTCCTCCGCATCCGTCTGTTGCGTGCCGTCATACGACCAAAAATTCCTCATTGCGGCCGCGCGCCGACAGCGTTCCATGCGCACGCCTTCGTCCTCGCCCGCCGCCTCGTTCGGTTCGGCGCGCCGATACAACAAAAGCGCCGTCACCGCCAACAGCAAGGCTATGCCGTACACCCACATCATTTATGTCCAACCTCCTTTAAAATCACGGGCGGTCACACCGCCGTACACGGCCGAACGGCGGCGGCCGTCCGTTTGTTCCTGTTTCGGATGAAAATGCCGCACGTCTGCCATCGCATACCGCAGCGCATCCATCAAATGGTTATCGCTGTCACACGGGCGGTTGCACCCCCGCCCCGTCACACGGTCGGTCTCCCAGCGGTAACTTGCAAGTTCCGCCGCCGTGTGCACACACCGCGGATGCACCGTAATGGCATATTCCCGTATGTGTGCAATACCGCTTAGCACACTGTCCGCCCCTTTTTCGGCAGGCAACACCCGCAAGATCCCGTATTGCCGCAGTTCGGCATTGGATTTCGGTTCGGCCGAATCCGCCCGAATCCTCTCTTTTTGAAACCCATGCCGCACGATCTCTCGTGCAATGTCGGAATTGAGCATCCCTTTTTGATAAAACTCATCAAAAATAAACAGTTTGCGATCCACCTTGTTCACCGCCGCCGCAATAAACGCCGTGGGATCGTTGGAGTATCCGTAATCCAATCCGTACACGCAACGGAATTTCCACGCCTCCTCCCCGCGCAAAAGCGTGTCTGTATCAAACGACTCCGTCCGCCAGTTATCAAACACCAGCCCTTCGGTAACACCCCACTCCCCAAGTCCCACCACCGCGTACCGCCGTGGATCGTTTTGCTTCATCTCCTCATAGATCACACGGTCGGTTTCGTCCAAGAACTCGTTGGTCAGATAATTGGTGGTGATGGCAAACACGTCCTCATGCGGGGTATCGAAAAACCGTTTCTTCAGCCAATGCCCCTCATTCCAAGGGTTAAAAGTGATGGTGGTCTGCTTGAACAGCGGAGGCGGTACTGCCCCGCGCGGGGCGGATAAGTCAAACTTCATAAAATCCGATTCGCTCGGAATCTCAAACGCCTCTTCGATCCACACCCAACAGAGATATCCTTTATCCACCGTCACCGATGCGAGCTTCAGCGGATCGTCAAATCCGCGAAACAACACACGCTGTCCCGTCGGCTTATACCGCAGTTCCAACGGCGATCGCACCGCCTCCCACAGCGCCTCCACCCCCAAACGGCGGATCGCCCAACGCAACTGGGCAAAGGTGGAATCGGCATGCGTGTTATATATCTGTCGGACCACCAACAAATTGGCTTCGGAATATTTCATCAAATGGTAAATATACCACAGCGCCGTGGTGCTGGACTTTTTGGATGCCTTCCCCCCTTTCACCACGCGATACCGCTTGCGACACCGCCAAAACTCGCCATACCCGCCTCCCACCACCTTCGGCATATACACCCTCATATCGCGGCGTACTCCCGCATGCACATCAGCGCCTCTTCGGTTTCCTCAATTTCCTCGTCCAGCACCCGCAACCGCTGTCCCGTATTCAGCATATCGCGGCACAATTCTTCTCGTCGCTCGTACAGTTTCTTAAGTGCACGACGATAGTCTTCAATCATTGTTCTCATTCCTTTAAATCTCCTGTTCTCCGTCAAACACCACCGGCTCATTCATCGCCGCTTCTTCCCCATATCCCGCATACTGCTTCAGATACATCATGTGCATGTTCGCGCTGCTGCCGCGGGTCAACGCATATTCCATCACGCTGGCCGTCGCCTGTCCCGCCGCACGGCGCACCGCCTCCACCACCGCCCGCGCCCGTCCGCGCGGGGTATATCCATCGTCCAAATAGCGGCGCAACGCCGCCACCGACATATCCAATTCCGCCGCAAGCCTTTCCACCGTCAGCGGCACCTTATGCGCCGCGGCGTATTCCTCCGCACGGTGCAACGCCTCTTTCACCTCGGCGGGCGTGCGCCGTTCCAATCGTGTATCCGTAATACCACGCCTCCTTTTTGCGCTATGCAAATGTTCTGTAAAAATTAAAGGAACACTTCGTTCCCCGTCATCAGCACCACCTCTTCGCCGTTGCACACCTTGTCCACCGCATAATATCCAAACACCACCGCCTGTTCTCCCAGCCCGGGAAAGGATGTGGCCCACTCCCCTCGCAGGTCGGCACAGATTGTCACAACCCGTTCGGGCGGTAGCTCACAAAGTGCCGCCCGCAACTCTCCCACCGTCGTATCGTTCTCCCTCCTTTTTGCGCTATGCAAAACATTGCAAAGAAAAAAAGAGAACATTTGTTCTCCTCATGTTTTCATTATACCCTCGATTTCAGCGTTTGTCAATAGGTTTACGGCAAATTTTTCCTGTAAATTAAAAAAAGAGGGATCGCTCCCTCTTTTTCATACCTTTTTCGTCCTTTTTCGATACGATGTGGGACTTTCTCCGTACATGTTCCGAAACGCATGTGAAAACACAAACATATCTTCATATCCCACCGACCGAGCAATACGTGCCACGTCGTAATCGGTGGTGGCCAGATACCGACACGCGGTTTCCATCTTGATCTGCAACATCCATTGCTGGGTGGAAACACCGTGGTATTTTTTGAACAACGCAGTAAGGTAACTGCGGTTGATGTTTAAATGTGCCGCCACTTCCTCCACCGTTGTCTTTTTATAAAGCGACTGGCGAAGATATTCCTCCGCCCTCTCCACGTACGCCCCCTCGCCCGTACCGCGCGCAAACGAACTGCCCGCCGTCAGCACATCCAAGAAAGTATACGCCGCCGCAACCGCTTGAAACGCCGTGAGCGTATCCGCCTGTTCGATCACGCGTTCCATCACCTGCACGGCGGCTTTCGGTATTGCCCGCACAGGCGTCCGATCGGTCAGCCCGGCGGCGGCAAACGCAGGGGACAACCCCTCACCGTGAATACCAAACCACACGTATTCCCACGGATCGTCTTTATCCGCTATATAATAGGTACTGATATTCGGGGGAATAAAGAACACCTCACCCGCGTTCACCGTGTAATTGCGGCCGTGAACACGAAACACACCGCACCCCGCCCGCACGTAATGCACCAGCCAATGATCACGGATATACGGGCCGAAGGAATGGGACGGAGCACACGCTTCTTCTCCGCATTGTATACCAACGATTTTCACATCTGTTTTTATCGAAAATGCTTTCATATCAAACACCTCTCACAAAATACATATCACATTTTCACATATTTAGCAAGCATTTTCGCATAGACAATTTCGTGTTTTTTCACTATACTGAAACCAAACCAAGGAAAAAGGAGTGGCTACACTATGAAAATCACCTTTATGGGCGCGGGCAGTTCGGTGTTCGCCAAAAACGTGCTGGGCGACTGTATGTTGTCGGATGTCATGCACAACGCCGATATCGCGTTGTACGACATCGATAAGGACCGTTTGGAAGAAAGTGAACTGCTCATCACCAAGTTGAACGAAAACGTCAACGAAAACCGCGCCAACATCAAAACCTATCTGGGCGTGGAAAACCGCAAAGAGGCGTTGCGCGGGGCGGATTTCGTGGTGGATGCCATTCAGGTGGGCTTGTATGAACCTTGCACCGTCATTGATTTTGAAGTACCGAAGAAATACGGCCTGCGTCAAACGATCGGCGACACGCTCGGCATCGGCGGCATTTTCCGCACATTGCGCACCATCCCCGTTCTGCAGGATTTTGCGGACGATATGGCCGAAGTGTGCCCCGACGCGTGGTTCCTCAATTACACCAACCCCATGGCGATGCTCGCAGGCTACATGCAGCGGTACACCCCCATCAAAACGGTAGGACTTTGCCACAGCGTGCAGGTCTGCTCCCGTTCGGTGCTAGACAGCCTTGGCATGGGCGAATACGCAGACGGTTGCCGCGATTTGATCGCAGGTATCAACCACATGGGGTGGTTGCTTGAAATTTACGATAAAGACGGTAACGATCTCTATCCCGAAATTCGCCGCCGCACCGCCGAACTGTTTGCCAAAATAGATGCGGGCGAACACCTCGATCACACAAATCTCGTCCGTCTCGATTACGTGCGCCGCTTCGGGTATTACTGCACCGAAAGCAGCGAACACAACGCGGAATACAACCCCTTCTATATCAAGGCGAAATACCCCGAACTGATCGAGCGATACAACATTCCGCTGGATGAATATCCCCGACGTTGTATCAATCAAATTCGCGATTGGAAACGCCAAAAGGACGAATTGTTTGCGGGTGGCAACATCAGCCACACCCGTTCAAAAGAATACGCCTCTCACATTATGGAGGCGATGATCACCAATCAGCCGTATAAAATCGGCGGCAACGTGCTCAACCGGGGTCTTATCACCAACTTGGTGAAGGACGCCTGCGTGGAAGTACCCTGCTTGGTGGACGGTCGCGGCATTCACCCCACCGTGGTGGGCGATCTGCCGGTGGCGCTCGCGGGCATGAACATGACCAACATCAACACCCAGCTCGCCACCATTGAAGCCGCCGTCACCCGCCGTCGTGAGGATATCTACCGCGCCGCTATGCTGGAACCGCGCTGCGCCGCCGAACTCTCCATCGACGACATCGTGTCGATGTGCGACGATCTCATTGAAGCGCACCAAGCGGTCGGTTTTATGAAGGAATATAAGTAATGTATATAGAGCAGAGGCTGTGCCGACGGCACAGCCTCTGCTTTGTTATATCCGACTCACGATTCTTCACGTGCCTTTTGCAAAACTTTCTTTTTCAACAGGTTGTTCACAAACATCCACATGGCACCCGCAAACACAACGGCGGTGGCTACACAAAAGAGGTGATACCCCACACCCCACTCATAATTTGCGCTCGGCACTACACCTCGATCGGTATAGTCCCACCTTTGGGCAAGAAAAACGAAAAATGCCAACAAATCAAAAATCATAGTTGCAATAGGTTTCTTGTTAACAGCAACCAACAATGTACGTGCCGAAAACGCGGCGATTATGTATGCTGTCGCGGTACAGATAAAGTAGCCGTCAAGGCGACTGTATATCCCCGCAAATTCCATTACAGAAACGTTCAGAAATTCATGCGCTTGCATATATGTTTGAGTATCCACAATGCGATTGGGATCCTCTTCCGGCTGTTCTGCATATTCACCCACCGCCGAAGCATATGGCATAAACAAAGAAGCCACGAGTAATACCGTACCAAAAAGAGTTACGACAAACGGAATCCACTTTGCTACTGCTTTAAGGTTTTGTTTCTTCATTCGTTTAATCTCCCATTAACTCTTCCAATTTCTTTATCCGTTGTAAGAACCTCTCCCCCTCCCCTAATCGGTTCGGGTTTATTTATACGTTAGCGGATTTTCCGCTAACGTATAACATTTTGCGTACACAGGATACTACGCAACGAAACAAGGAGTGGAGAATATGCTGTATCAACGGATCCGCGATTTGCGGGAAGATCGCGATATGACGCAAACGGAAATGGGCTTTATCTTATCCTGCAGTCAGCGGGTATACAGCGACTATGAACGCGGGGAACTCGATATTCCCACCGAAATCCTCATCAAACCGGCCAATTTTCACGAGGTATCCATTGACTACATTCTCGGACAAACCGACACGCGGCGGCGCGTGTAAAACTTTTTCGATTTATCGCTTTAAAATGTCAAATTTTCTCTTGACAAACGAAAAAATCGTGCTATACTGTGGTGTATACAGAATATCGCAGGTTTCAAAACGGGAGCGTTTAGATATGAAAAACTCGTTGTTTGCAACCGAATATTATTTTAACTTTTACTTTACCGGCTTTTTCGGTAAGGTCTCTTCGGGTTTGTCTGCAAGCAATGCCAATGCTCTTGATTAAGAGATTGTCGCACACAAAAGGCTTTGCAGCACCCGCTGCAAAGCCTTTTTTATTCTGAAAATCATGAAAAAGGGGAATTTGTTATGGTCGTCTTGTTAAAATCCAATCCAAACGAAAAGCAGTTGGATAATCTGGTGCAATGGCTGGAATCCCGCGGCATCGAAGTGCACCCCACCGTAGGTGCGTCACAGACCATTTTGGGGCTGATCGGTGACACCTCCGCCTTGGATATCGACCTTATCCGTGCCTTGGACATTGTGGAAGATGTCAAGCGTATTCAAGAGCCGTATAAGAACGCCAACCGCAAATTCCACCCCGACGATACCGTTATCACCGTGGGCGGCAAAAGCAGTACCCCTGCCTTGATCGGCGGCGGCCATTTTGCCATGATCGCAGGACCGTGCTCGGTGGAATCGGAAGCGCAGATCTGCGACGTCGCCATGGCGGTGAAAGCAGGCGGCGCGAATATGTTACGCGGCGGTGCGTTCAAACCCCGCACCTCGCCGTATGCCTTCCAAGGCATGCGCGCCGAAGGTATCCGTCTGTTGTTGGAAGCGCAGGAAAAAACCGGACTGCCCATCGTCACCGAAATTATGGATGCGGATCAGTTGCCGCTGTTTGAAGACGTGGATATGATCCAAGTGGGCGCACGCAACATGCAAAACTTTGAACTGTTAAAGAAACTCGGCCACACCAACAAACCGATCCTGTTAAAGCGCGGCCTTTCCTCCACCATTGAGGAACTGCTGATGAGCGCGGAATACATTTTGGCAGGCGGCAACGCGAACGTGGTGCTGTGCGAACGCGGCATCCGCACGTTTGAAACAGTCACCCGCAACACGCTGGACATTGCGGCCGTTCCCGTTTTGCACGGACGCACCCATTTGCCCGTGGTGATTGATCCGAGCCACGCAACCGGTATTGCCCGCTTGGTAGCGCCGCTTTCGATGGCGGCCACCGCCGCGGGGGCAGACGGCCTTATCATTGAGGTACACAACGATCCCGCACACGCGCTGTGTGACGGACCGCAGTCCCTCACCCCCGAAGCCTTCACCAAACTCTCCGCACAGGTTACTGCTCTGCGCGGCGCCATAAAGGAGTGATTCACATGAACATCGGCATTATCGGACTCGGTCTGATCGGCGGTTCCATGGCACGCGCCATTTCCGTCCGCACCGAACACACCGTATGGGGTATCGACACCAACGAAGACACCATGTCCAAAGCGCTCCTCAGCGAAGCGGTCAGCGCCCGCCTCACCGATCAAACCATCGGCGAATGCGATCTCGTACTGCTGGCGCTGATTCCGCAAGTGCTGGTCAAAGAAGCGGCGCGCATCGCACCGTTGATGAAAAAGGGTGCCGTTCTTGTGGATCTGTGCGGTGTGAAACGCACCATTCACGAAGCGATCGCCCCGCTGGCCGCCGCCCACGGATTTCTCTACGTCGGCGGACATCCCATGGCCGGGCGGGAATGCAGCGGTTTCGACAACAGTTCCGCCGAACTGTTTAGCGGTGCATCCATGATCCTCACACCCGACGAAACCACCGATATTATGACGTTGTCTATGCTGAAAGCGCTGTTCTTGCAAGCGGGATTCGGTGAACTGCGTTTTTCCGATCCGGACGGACACGATCGCACCATCGCCTACACGTCGCAGTTGGCACACATCATTTCCAGCGCCTACGTAAAATCGCCCACCGCGTTGATTCACAGCGGCTTTTCGGCGGGCAGTTTTAAGGATCTCACTCGCGTTGCCTTGTTGGACGAAACGATGTGGACTGCGCTGTTTTTAGCCAATAAAGACCACCTTATCACCGAACTCGACCGCGTGACGGAACACCTCGCCGCGTATGCACAAGCGCTGAAAGCAGAGGATGCCGACCGCCTGCACGCTTTGTTGCGGGAAGGCCGCTTGCAAAAACTTGCCACAATGGAAGCCGAAAGGAGTCACAACGGATGACCGTTACCGACCGTATTTCCGTCCGTACCGCGGTGAACTATACCGTAACCGTTGGGCAGGACCTTCTTTCCGAAAGCGGAGAATGGCTCACAGCCTTACACGCGCCCTGCACCGTTGCTTTGGTGACGGACGATACCGTAAACACGCTGTATGCCGATACCGTGGCTCACAGTATGGAATCGGCGGGCTTTGCGGTGTGCCGTTTTGTATTCCCGCACGGGGAATCATCCAAAACCACCGCCACGTTGGTTCGATTGTTGGAATTCATGGCAGAGCACACCCTCACCCGCACCGATATGGTGGCGGCGCTCGGCGGCGGCGTGGTGAGTGACCTCGCAGGGTTTGCCGCCGCCGTGTATCTGCGCGGCATCTCCCACGTTACCATCCCCACCACCTTGCTTGCGGCGGTAGATGCCGCCGTGGGCGGAAAAACGGGGGTGGATCTCACCGCGGGCAAAAATCTTGTGGGCGCGTTCAAACAACCGCTGGGCGTGCTGTGCGATACCGACACCTTTTGCACACTCCCCCCCGCCGAATGGCGCAACGGCATGGCAGAAACCGTAAAAACGGCCGTCCTCGCCGATACCGCCCTCTTTGCAACCCTCGAAGATACGGCCACACTTAACATCGCGGATACCGTGGCGCGTTGCATCCGTTACAAAGCAGATATCGTGGCACGGGACGAAAAGGATAACGGCTGTCGCCAACTGCTGAATTTGGGGCACACGATCGGCCATGCGGTGGAACAATGCAGCCATTTCGCCCTTCCTCACGGCGAAGCGGTAGCCATCGGCATGGCGGTCATCGCTCGCGCCGCGCACAAGCGCGGCCTTTGCACGGCGGATACCGCGAATCGTCTGATCGCCACGTTGCGTGCACACGATCTGCCCACCGAAAATCCCTACTCCGCCGATCAATTGGTAACCGTTGCCATGCGGGATAAAAAGCGGCGCGGCAATCACCTCACGCTGGTGATTCCCCGCGCTATCGGTGACGGTGCGTTGCATGAGATCGCGGCGGAGGATCTGGCCGCGTGGATCGCAGAGGGGAGTGACATCTGAAATGACCGTCACCCTTACCCCCACCCCTCTCGGCGGCACACTCACCGCCATTCCTTCCAAATCCGATGCACATCGGGCACTCATTTGCGCCGCTTTGGGTGACAAGGAAATCTCCTTTCCACTTAAAGCCCGTTCGGAGGATATTGACGCCACGGTGGATTGCCTTCGCGCGCTCGGTGCGAACATTTCCGTCAAAAACGGCATTTGCCGCATATTCCCGATAACTACCCCTACAAGCGATCCCGTATTAGATTGTCGTGAAAGCGGCTCCACTCTGCGGTTCTTGTTGCCGGTTGCGGCGGCACTCGGATGCAACGCCACCTTCAAAGGATACGGCCGTCTGCCGTCCCGTCCCATCGGGGAACTGCTTTCCACCTTGTCGGAACACGGTGTGTCTGCGTCATCCCCCACCCTGCCCCTCACGCTAAGCGGAAGATTACAAGGCGGCGCCTTTACCCTGCGAGGGGATGTTTCATCCCAGTATATCACGGGACTGCTGCTTTCTTTTCCCTTGTTAGATACCCCTTCCCGTCTGCATCTTTCCACCCCGTTGCAATCGGCGGGATACGTTCAAATGACCTGCCGTACCATGGCTCGTTTCGGTGTGAACGTAGATGTAAACGAAAATCACTTTACAGTTGACGCTGATTGCTACCGCACACCCTCTTTCCTCTCGGTGGAAGGGGATTGGTCAAATGCGGCGTTTTGGTTGGCGGCGGGCGCACTCGGCCGCCCCGTCACCCTCACGGGATTGGCCGACGATTCCGCACAAGGAGATCGCGCTGTTCTCCCGTTGCTTGCGCGTTTCGGCGCCACGGTCACACGGCAAGGCGATGCGGTCACCGTATCCCCCGCCCCACTCACGGCAATCGATGTGGATATGGGCGACATTCCCGATCTGCTCCCCCCGTTGGCGGTGGTCGCCGCGGCGGCGGCGGGCACCACGCGATTGTACAACGCGGCCCGTTGCCGTTTGAAGGAATGTGACCGCCTGCACGGCATGGCCACGTTGCTCGGCGCACTCGGCATTCAAACCGAAGAAACCGCCGACACACTTGTGATTCACGGCGGCACGCTTTACGGCGGCACGGTGAATAGTCAAAACGACCATCGGTTGGTGATGGCAACAGCGCTCGCCGCCACCGTTACCGAGGGCGATGTTACCATTTTGCAAAGCGAGGCGGTAGCCAAATCCTATCCCTCCTTTTTCACCCATTACGAACAGTTAGGAGGGCGTGTGAAATGACTTCACAGTTTGGCAAGCACCTGAAGATCGCCGTTTCCGGAGAATCGCACGGCGAAAGCATTTCCGTAACCGCGGAAGGTCTGCCCGCGGGGTTCACGGTGGATATGCAAGCGCTTTCCCGCTTTCTATCCCGCCGCGCCCCGGGCGGGACACTTGCCACTCCGCGCCGTGAAGCAGATATTCCCGCCTTTCTTTCGGGACTGTCGAACGGCAAAACCGACGGCACACCGCTGTGCGCCGTCATTCAAAACACCAACACCCGTTCGGGGGACTACACCGAATTTTCCGATATCCCCCGCCCCTCTCACGCAGATCTTCCCGCCAGAATGAAATACGGTGACTCGGTGGATCTGCGCGGCGGCGGCCATTTTTCCGCACGACTCACCGCCCCTTTGTGCGTAGCGGGCGGTATCGCGTTGCAGATTCTCGAAAAAAACGGCATCACCGTCGGCGCGCATCTGGCCGCTGCAGGGGATGTATGGGACACTCCGTTTGATCCCGTTACCGTCACAGCAGAGGAGTTGCACCGCCCCGCCACCCGCACCCCCGCCACGTTGGATGAAGATGTCGGCGCGCGTATGGCCGCCGCCATCCGCGAGGCGGCGGACGACGGCGACTCGGTAGGCGGCATTGTGGAATGCGGCGCAATCGGCCTGCCGTGGGGGTTGGGTGAACCGCTGTACGACGGAGCAGAAAACCGTTTATCCTCCGTTCTGTTCGGCATCCCCGCTGTGCGGGGGGTAGAATTTGGCACAGGATTTGCCGCCGCCGCCATGCGCGGGAGTGAACACAACGATCCCTACCGCAAAGAAGGCGATCGCATTGTCACCGCCACCAATCATGCGGGCGGTATCGTGGGCGGCATCACCAACGGCATGCCGCTTATCTTGCGGGTGGCGTTCAAACCCACACCTTCCATTGCCAAACCGCAGGAAACGTTGCGGCTCTCAAGCGGCAAGGTAGAGTCCTTTACGGCAAAAGGTCGTCATGATCCGTGCGTGGCGGTACGCGCCGTGCCCGTGGTGGAAGCCGCGGTGGCACTTACGTTGCTGGATATGTTACTGGAAAGCAAAGGGGATGTAACCGTATGACGCTTGAAGAGATTCGTTCACAAATCGACAAAACCGACAAAGTGTTGCTGGAAGCGTTCTGTCGGCGCATGGAACTGGCAGGCCAAGTCGCCGAATGCAAACGCGGACAAAATCTGCCGCTTCGTCACCCTGCCCGCGAACGGGAGATCCTCTCTCGCGTGGCAAGCGAAGCGGGCAATTTCGGCGGTTACGCCCGCATGCTGTATTCCACCTTGATCGATCTCAGTTGTTCCTATCAAGAGCAATTACTCACCGAAGACGGTTTGCTGGTCGAAGAGATTCACCGCGCCCTAACCGACACGCCCGCCCTGTTTCCAAAAGACGGTACGGTGGCGTGCCAAGGGGTGGAAGGTGCCTATTCCTCCATGGCGGCGTGTCGCCTGTTCCCCGCAGGGAACATCACGTATTTTCGCTCATTTGAGCACGTGTTTGACGCGGTGGAAAAGGGATTGTGCCAATACGGTGTGTTGCCGATCGAAAACAGTTCCAACGGCTCGGTCAGCACGGTGTATGAATTAATGAAAAGCAAAAAGTTTTACATCATCCGCAGCGTGCGTCTGAACGTGCAACACCAACTGTTGGCTTTGCCGGGCACACGCTTGGAAGACATCCGCGAGATCACCTCGCACGAACAGGCCATCGGACAATGCGGCGAGTTTTTAAAAGGTCTGCCGCAGGTCACCGTCACCGTGGCCCCCAACACCGCCGTGGCGGCACAAACGGTGGCGCAATCGGGACGACACGATTTCACCGCCATCGCATCCCCGCAATGCGCCGCGCTGTATGGTTTAAAACCCGTGGCGGATCGCATCCAAAACAGCGAAAACAACCACACGCGGTTTATCTGCATTCAAAAAGATCTGCACATCTATCCGGGGGCTAACCGCATCAGTTTGATGCTCAGCGCCCCGCACCGTCCGGGCGGTCTTTACGAATTGATCGCCAAATTTTCCGCATTGGGATTGAATCTCACCAAACTGGAAAGCCGCCCCCTCCCCGGTCGCGACTTTGAATTTCTGTTCTATTTCGACTTTGAAGGTTCGGTGCTCTCCTCCGAAGTGGTCACCTTACTTCAAAGCCTGTCCCGCGAATGCGAGATCTTCGCTTTTCTCGGCAACTACAGCGAACACGTGTGAGGAGTGGTTACATGATATACGGATTGCTCGGCCGCACTCTTTCGCACAGTTTTTCTCCGCCCATTCACAAGGCTCTGGCGGATTACGATTACCGTCTGTTTGAAATGGAAGAGGAAGCCCTTGCGGCGTTAATCCGCCGTCCCGATATCGGCGGATTAAATGTCACCATTCCTTACAAACAAACGGTAATGCCGCTGTGCGACGCACTCTCCCCTGCCGCCGCCCGCATCGGAAGCGTAAACACGATCGTATACGACGAGCACCGCCGTATCACGGGGCACAACACCGATTACGAAGGGCTTTGCTGGCAACTACGTTACGCGGGCATCGATCCGCGCGGTAAAAAGGCCGCCCTGCTCGGCAACGGCGGCGTCTGCCGCACGGTGCAAGCGGTACTTTCCGACCTCGGCGTGCGGGAGATGGTGATCGTTGCACGCACCCCCGCCGCAGGCACGGTATCGTTCCAGGATACCGCTGCCTATGAAGATGCCGAGATCGTGGTGAACACCACCCCTGTGGGGATGTATCCCCATTGTCCCGATGCGGTCATCCCGCTGTCCCGCTTTCCCCGTTTGGAAGGGTTTGTAGATATGATCTATAACCCCTTGCGTACCGCCATGATATTGGAAGCCGAAGCACGCGGTATTCCTTGCTGTAACGGCTTGCCGATGTTGGTGGCGCAAGCGAAAGCAGCGGTGGAACTGTTCACGGGCCACCCCGTGCCCGACACGAAAACCGAACAGGTGTTGCGCACACTTGCCGTCTCGCACTCCAACGTGGTGTTGGTGGGAATGCCCGGTTGCGGCAAGACCACCGTGGGACACGGGCTCGCAACCGCGTTGAATTTGCCGTTCATCGATTTGGATGAGGAGATCGTCCGTGCGGCAGGCATGTCCATCCCCGACCTGTTCAAAACGGGGGGCGAGCCGCTGTTTCGCGATTGGGAACGCCGCATCACGGCCGAACACGGCAAGCAGGGCGGCGCGATCATCGCCACCGGCGGCGGCGTGGTGCTGGACGAACAAAACTATGCCCCGCTTGCCCAAAACGGGCGCATCGTGTGGCTGAAACGTCCGATCGATTCGCTCGCCACCGATGGGCGCCCGCTTTCAAAAGATGCCGCGACACTCGCAGAGATGTACCGTGTGCGCAAGGCGCGCTACGCACGGTTTGCAGACATCACGGCAGAAAACAACGATACACCCGACCGCGTGGTGAACGATATCCTGCATCGGTTACACGAAGCATCGCCACTCGGCGCGCCGAAAGGAGTTTGATCCCATGAAACTGCTCATCATCAACGGCCCAAATTTGAATATGCTCGGCCTGCGTGAACCCGAAATCTACGGCCGCGGCACTTACGCGGATTTGTTGGACTCCCTCGCGTTGTGGGCGGCCGAATTGGACGTGGAGATCACCTGCTACCAAAGCAACCACGAAGGCGACTTGGTGGATCGCATCCAAAAAGCATACGGACAAGCGGACGGCATCGTGATCAATCCCGCCGCCTACACCCACACCAGCATCGCTTTGCTGGATGCGCTCAAAGCGGTAGGCATCCCCACGGTAGAAGTACACATCTCGGACGTGAGCCGTCGAGAAGACTTCCGCCAAATTTCCTACGTGCGTGCGGCATGCCTCACCACCATTATGGGACACGGCTTTGAAGGTTATCGCGAAGCGATGACATATTTAAAAGAACACATCGGATAAAAAAGACAGCCACCCCACGCGAGAGCCCCGTGGGGTGGCTGTCTTTTTAAGCAAAGAGGCGTATCCGAACAAGCCGAAAATCGTATGAAATTCTGCTCATTTTGGGTCGAAGAATTTGAACAGAGCCAAACTTTTCATCGGCAAGGCTAAAACAGTATTTTAACACAGCCGAAGGGAAAATCGGCCCGTTCAAATCGGGTTTGGATGTACCTCCTCTGCTTATCGTTTTGTTACACAATCGTAGTTAGATTGCCGTTCACATCACAGCGCAGTTTTACTGTGGTTGTCTTCCTTGTCACCGTGATAAACAATACTTTTTTGTAAAAATTACCGGTTGCCGTAGCGGTGTTTCCGGATTTAGTAGCCGTTGCGGAATCAAAGTTCCACGAAGAGTCTTTAATGGAATACGTATAAGAACATCCCGTACATGTAGCGGATGATCCCACGTTCACCGAAAACGTAGCGTTTACCGACAGGGTGTAAAGCACGGTAGATCCGTCCTTAACCGTTGCCGTGCCTGTCCCGCTGACCGTCTTAGTGGTCGCCGCAGTCGCCGCATCTCCCGTCGGTGTATGTTGAGTAACGCTATATTCAACCACCAGTCCGTCCGGCAACATCTCCGTCCATTCTACAACTCCCTCGACCGCTGTCTCCTCGCTGATCGTCTCTGCATCAGCACTAACCGGACAAGCCGCAGTTGTCAGCAATACCACCAGTACTGTAAGTGTTCCGATCCATTTCAAAAAACGTTTCTTCATAGTTTCTCCTCCTCTGTTGAATCAAGAGTAATATGTACGCAACGGGCTTCTTTAGATTCATACACAATGTGTATAGCCAAAGCGGTAATACTGATAATCAACATAATTGACAATAAAACAATCAGTCCCACGTTAACACAGCGATACCGTTCGCGGGCGGGGCGTTCTTCATCCGCATAATACGCATGTTCAAACTCCTCCACCACCTCTTGCGGGTTGCCCAAGCGTTCCCGCAACATCTCGGCATCGCATGCGGGCTCTTCCGCCTGCAAGTGTTGTGCCCGCACCCGCAAGGAACGCAACATCTCGCGGCGCAAAAAAGCGGGACAGACCGCCCGCACTTCGCGACAATACGTCGCAAAGGCTTTTTCAAACGGCGTTCTCATTGTTTCCCCCTCGAACGGTGGTGTGATATTCCACGTCGTACTCCACCGTGTAATGCGAAAAAGGATTGCTTTCGATGAAAATATACACGCAAAACGCCAGCACCAACCCGACCAATGTGATCCCCAACGCCAGCAGCAATGTTTTCACGCGGTGATACTTGGCGGCCAAACGGCGCTGTTCCTCTGGTGAAACGGACTCCGCAAACGCGACAGCAAAGTCGTCGGGATTCCCTGCATTTGCTAAAAATCCCGCCACACCGTGTTGCGGCGATGCCTCCAAAAATTCAGCCAAATGCTCTCGCAGATCACACACCAACCGGCAACGCAAAGGGGGTGGGCAAACCCTCTTCACGCGACGGCAAAACCTCTTGAACGCTCTCTTCTCTCCTATTGTCACAACACTCCATCTCCTCCAACGAATTGACCTGCAAGATCGACAACACCCCACGGGTAAGCGACAAATATTCACGGCGCAACGACACAAGGTAGGCGCGCCCCGCCTCTTCAATGTGGTAATATACACGGCGACGACGTTCCCCCACCACCACCGTGCGGTCGGAGATCATCTTCTTTTCCAACATACGATACAGTATGGGATACATCGATGTTTCCAAGATCGTATATCGACCTTCGCTGCGTTCTTCCATTTCCTGTGCCAGTTGGTAACCGTATTTGTCTTCCTCGGACAGCAGCGTCAAAATCAGCACCTCGATCGTTCCACGCTTCAAACTTTGATTAAAAGACATATCCTTCCACACTCACCTTTCATATACCTTTTTCATTTTACACCCGCCGCTATTTTTTGTCAAGAATATATTGTTTTCAATGCTATTCATCACAAAATTATTGACACAAAGTATAATTTTATGTTACAGTTGATTCAAGGAAAGCGATAAACTGTCACAAGATGCCGCATTTTCCCCTTCAAACGCTCTCTCTTCCGGGGCGTACGACCGAAAAGAGTGCAACAAAATTTATTTCAGAAAGAAGCCTCTGCTCATGAAAACCACCGTAAAACGTACATTATCCATTCTTTTGACCGTATCTTTGCTTCTGTGTTTCACCGTTGTACCTCTCAACACCTTTGCCTACGGAAAAAGAAGCCACATTTGCTTGCCGCACACCGGCGCCGCGTGGAAGTCGTGGGCGCAGGGTGGCGGCACGTGGGCTAATATACCGATCGGCGCCGGAACAACAATCACAATGGCGCAACAAGGTTGTGTCTTAACTTCTATTGCCATGGCAGCTAAAAGTTACGGCATAAAGCAGCAAGGAATGACAACCGACAGCGTTACACCGAAAACGTTTGTAGAAAAATGCAAGCAAACTGGTGTTGATGCTGTTACCTCTACCGGAGCCTATTATTGGGGGAGAACCAACCGAGTTCTTAAATCCACCAATGGTAGCAGTTCTTGGAAAGTAGAAGGTCTCACCACCGTTAATGCAATGACCGCAAAAGTGAAAGAGTATCTCGAAAAGACTGACGGACAGTACATTGTAATTGTTTGCTTTAACGGAGCCCATTACGTAGCAGCAGATCACGTCTCCGGTGATACACTTTATGTATTTGATCCCGCAGTCGGGGCGGTCACAACCTTGCAAACTGCCTTAAACCGCAAAAGTTCATACTCCCTCTCCGGCTTTTTCTATCTAAAATATACCGACATCATCCGCGGGGACGTGGACGGCAGCGGAATCATCGATTCCACCGATGCCCGCTTGGTACTGCAATATGTCGAAGGCAGAATTGCAACGCTTCCTTACTTGAGTGTCGCCGATTTCAACGCAAACGGTTCGGTTGATGCTGCCGACGTTACTCTGCTACTTTCCCACGCCGCCGGAGGATAATATTCGTGTAAGGGGGTACGGTTTAAACACCGCACCCCCTTCTCAAAAACACGCCGCTATACTAACGTATCAACGCGCCCTGCATACTATAGCAAGTAAACTCTTGCTGATAAACCGTAAATTACCGATACATAGGAGGTTGTAAATTGTGAAAAGGTCGTTGAGTTATGTACTCACCCTTGTTTTGTTGTTTCTATGCTTCAGCGGCTGTCGTATTCAAACGCCTCCCGCACCAACTCCTCTCGTCGCCATGCAAACAGAAACGCTGGCACGGCGGTTCTACTCTCTCTCCACACCGGAAAAAACGTATCTTTCCGATTTCTTCAAGCCTTATTTGACAGATTTCGATGCTTTTACGTATATGTACGAAAACGGCGTAGAAAACGAAGATATTACTCATTACACGCTTTGCCAAACAAATTCTGCCGGCAATCAATCCACCGTTCTCTTCCGTATGGAATACGCACTCCAGCTTCCCATGATCGATCCCATGTGCACCACCTTTTCCGCAGACGGCAATGTACTGTGGTTGGTGGAGCACCACGAAGGGGACGTCATATACGGCGGCACGGATCCTTCCCGCAATCTGTTGCTGGCCATCGACCGTGCAAGCGGCACCTGTTTACGCCAATGGAATTTGATGGATCTATGGGACATTCTCTGGTCGCAGACGATTTTAGCAAGCGGCAACACCGTTTACGTTTTGATGGAATACGACACCTTTGCCTACGGTATCGCTTGTTTTGATGTGACAAGCGGCACCGTAAGTGAGGTGTACAAATTTGAAGGAATCGATTCCGAACCCACCCTCATCACCTTGGCGGACGGGCGTGTAGCAGTGGTGAATAAAGAAAGCCGCACCGTTATCCCCTTCGCGGCGGGCACCGTCACCCCCGAAGCGGCCCTGACTGCCGCGACGGACATCACCCCCGAGGTATATCTTGACGGTGGCGATGGCGGGCAGTTCTTCTATATCGCGAACGGCGCATTATACGGTGACGGGAAAGAACCTCTGTTACACCTCGCGGCACAAGGGGTGAACGTAAACGCTGCCGACATTGTAGATATCCGCGCAGAAAACGGCGCGTATTCCTTCTTGGTCTGTGAAGACCACAACCTCGGGCTATACACCCTTACCCCTTGCACGGCCGAAGAAGCTCCCACCCGTCTAACCGTGGCAGGTTATCGGGTGAACGACGGCATCCACACGGCGATCAAGGCATATAACCGTGCCCACTTTGACCACACGGCGGTGTTGGAAGATTATAAGCAATACGATGACAACCCGAATGGCATTATAGAGGTTCTTTCGCAACAGGCGGGCATCACCAAACTGAACACCGAACTGTTGGCAGGCAAGGAGTTCGACCTGTTGGCATTGAATGAATACGTGTCGGCCGCTGTCCTTACGCGGCAAGGTGCGTTGGCGGATCTCTATCCCTTGATGGATGCGGACAGCGAAATGAACCGAAGCACCTTTGTGCCCACCATTTTGGAAAAAACCGAGAAAAACGGGAAACTCTATCATCTCTCCACCGCGTTCGGGATCAGAACCTTACTCACAAACCCTGCTGTGGTGGGAGATCTTCCCGCGCTGAACATCGCGGGATGGAACGCCCTTGCCGCCGCACACCCCGGTATCCCCGTGTCGGATATAATCGAAGAAACCTTTCTCTATTTTCTCACCCGCACCGCCCCCTACGACTTTGTCTCGACCGATCGCGCTGAATGCACCTTTGATTCTCCCGTATTTGTTCAATACCTCAAAACGATAGAAAAGCAATACAACGAGTCAGAAAAAATGCAGTTGCTTTTCAGCCAACAACTCGTTCCTGCCGATTACAACACTTTGAAAAGCGGCGCATACCTCACCCTTAGACACCAAGTTGCCGGTTTTGAACAGTACCAATACATTCTCGCCCACGCGGGAGAAAACATGCAGTTCACCGGCTTCCCCTCCGAAAACGGTGCGGGACATCAAATGGAGTTTGCCAACACGTTGGGAATCCTCTCCACCTCGCAAAACATCCCCGCCGCATGGGAGTTTTTAAAGCTGGCGGTGAAGGAAAACACGTTGGGGATGAGCACAGGCGGAATCGATCAACCGAGTTTCCCCTGCGACCGCGCCTCGTTTGAAGCACAACTCGCCTATTATTGTGATCCCGTAAATTTCACGGCGGAACTGGGCACCGACACCACAGTGGACGGTTTGCCGCGCTCCGCTTTGAGCAAGACAGACATTGCGGCCTTGTATACCGTCATTGAAAAGGCAAAAGCGGTGACTGTATCTGACCGCACGCTGTCCGAGATCATTTACACCGAAGGACAGTACTATCTCGGCAAAGAATGCACCGCCGAAGAAGCCGCCGCCCGCATTCAAGAGCGCGCACAGGTGTATTTGAGCGAACAGCAATAACATTCGGAGAACACCGAGGATCCGTCCTACTGTTTGTCTTCTCATGGGGAGGGGTGCAACCGTCAAACGCTGCACCCCATTTAAAAAGACGCAGGGGCGGCAACCTGCCGCCCACCCGTAACATATTGCAAAAACTCATGACGAGCGTCCAAAACCACTTCCTCCTAAGTTTGCACCGTTGCAAACTATTGCACGAACTTCGCCGCAAACAGGCATTCCACCTGTTAAAAAATTACAAAACTGTAACTTGCGCCAACCTTGTTCATATGATACAATAAATTCGGAAGAACCAATATAATTTTAGGAGGTATGTTCATGAAAGCCTTATTCTCGTGTGTATTGGCCTTGTCCGTGTTGACTTTGTGCCTGGACGGTTGCACACCCGCCGCGAACGGTCCGTCTACCGATACCTCCACCACCGTTTCCTCCGTCACAACGACGGTAACCACCACCGCAACCTCAACAACGACCACCACGGTAAACCTTGAAGCGGCACGTCCCGCCGTGGATTCCGCAGACATCGGGCAACTTGTCCCCGCAGACTTTGTATTCCACATTGCAGGACTCTCCGTGCGCCCGGGTGACGATGCCGCCCCCCTTTTGGCCGCGTTGGGCGAAGCAGAAGAAACGAGAGAATTTGTTGCCGGCGGGTATTGGACAGACAAAAGTATTACGCACACCTATCCCGGTCTATCCGTCATCACCGAACAATATGAAGATAAGCACGAAATCTCGTCCATCGACCTGCTGGGCACTGCTTGTCTGTTGTATAAAGACGTTACCGTCGGTTGCACCCGCGAAGATTTGTATCGGCAGTACGGCGAACCGGCGCATGACGAGGACCATGCCGTTTTCTACCTCATGACGTTGGACGGTCATGAATACACGCTGTATTTTGGCTTCTCGGGGTTGGACGAAAACGAAAAATATAGATACTTTGACACCGTACAACGCATCTCTCTCTCGACCAACGCTTACTCTTGGAGCACATTGGAAAACTGATTTCGCCACCCCTCTTTTTGTGGTGGGTTCTGTAGCGCATCCTACTGCACACACCTACCGTCACACCGATACCGCGTGACACTCAAACAGACGTTTATTAACAAGCAAAAATGATGAAAGGAGGGGCGGCCGTGACCTTGCGCCGACACCTTCGGGACAAATGGCAAGCCTATTTTTTGCTCTATCCCGGTCTGTTGGGAGTTTTGTTGTTCTTCGTTTTGCCTTTTTTGCTCATTTTATACTATTCCCTTTTGAACAACAACTTTTCTCGCACGTTTGTCGGGTTGCAAAACTACCGTGACCTGTGGCAAAATCAAGCATTTCGGTTGGCGGCGGGCAATACCGCTTGGTTTTCGCTTGTGGCTGTACCCCTCACGGTGGCATTGGCGTTACTTGTAGCTTTGGCTCTGCAATGTCATTTGCCGGCCCGCGGATTTTTGCGGGCGGTATTGCTCAGCCCTTTGATGGTACCCGCCGCTTCGGTCATTTTGGTGTGGCAAATTCTGTTTCACCGTGAAGGCGCAGTCAACCAACTGCTCGCGTTGTTTCAACTGCCCGCCGTCGCGTGGCTCCGCACCGCGGGATACGACCGCGTGGTGGTGGTTCTGCTCTTCCTTTGGAAGAACCTCGGTTACTGCGTGGTTTTATTTACCGCCGCACTCGGTAACATCCCCAAAGCTCCGTTGGAAGCCGCCGAAATCGACGGTGCGGGTGCCTTTCGCCGTTTTTGGTACATCAAATGGCGGTATCTCACCCCCACCGTTCTGTTTGTCACGATAATGACACTCGCCAATTCCTTCAAAATTTTCCGCGAGGTTTATCTGCTCACGGGCGATTACCCCTCCGAAAGTCTGTATATGTTACAGCACTTTATGAACAACACCTTCCGCACCTTAAACTATCAAAAACTATCGGTTGCCACCATATTAGTGACGGCGGTAATCACCGTCGTACTGGCACTTCTTCTCCGTCTTGAAGATCGCTTTGGACGGGAGGTGGAGGAATGAAAAAGGCATCCTCTCTTTTGGTAGGACGCACTTTGCTCACCTTACTGATCACGTTGTTAGCGCTCGGGGTTCTGCTCCCCACCTTGCTCACCGTTGCCTCCTCTTTTATGAGTCAGCGGGAACTGGAAGCACATTATGGTGCGGCGCTGGGCGCTAGGCAAGGCGGTTACACCGCCGAAAGCGCAAAGATCTCCTTGTTCCCGCGACACACCACAGCGGAGCAATACGCCACCGCTACGTTGCAAACCCCACAGTACATCGTACGCTTTTTCAACTCGCTGTATCTCACCGTGCCCATCACACTCGGGCAACTGACGCTCACCTCCATGACCGCCTACAGTTTGTATCGTTGTCGTAACCGCTTTCGCGCAGGAGTGTATTTTCTTTACATATTGCTGATGCTGTTTCCCTATCAAGTCACCTTGTTGCCGAACTATCTGGTGGCAAAGGAATTGGGACTTCTCAACACCGATTGGGCGGTAATACTGCCCGGTATCGTGTCTCCCTTCGCGGTGTTTCTGCTTTCGCGGAATATGCGCCACATCCCGAAGGCACAAGTGGAAGCCGCCAAACTGGATGGGGCGGGCGAATGGCGCATTTTCACCCGCATCTGTTTGCCGCAATGCCGCGCCGTGTTGTGGGCGGTAGCAATGCTCATCTTTGCAGAATACTGGAACATGATTGAACAGCCGATGGTGTTGCTGAACGATCCCACCCGCTACCCCCTCTCCGTTTTTTTAGCGCAGATCAACACCGCAGGGGCAGACGTAGCGTTTGCGGTGGCGGTACTGTTCATGCTCCCGCCGCTTCTGTTGTTCCTCTTCGGACAACGCTCCTTTGCCGCAGGATTCGGTGGGATGGATATCGATGTAAAACACCGTCGTTTCTACATCGCGTGGCGGGTAGCGGCAATAGCATTGACAGCCTTGGGTATCACCGCCTTGTATTTCGTGGGATATAACTGGTCCACCGTCAATCCCAAACACACCCCCACGGTCGCCACCGTTTCACCCGATGCGGTGATCGACGGCGAAACTCTCTATTTTCGCGTTTTACCGCGCGAAGCGGTACACACCGATGCCTACGGTACGTTTGTAATGGTGGTGGAAACCGTAAAGCAAGACGGGCTGGAAGTGTACCGTGTGGACTACGAACAAGTTACGATTTTGGCCGATCTCGGTGACCGTATCGCTTTGGCAGAAGGCGGTGATTGGACGGAAGTCGTCACATCATATGACCTCTTCCCCGCCGAAAACAGTTATGTTTATCTCAGCGATACCATCACTTAAAAAACGGAGGAGAGACACCTCTCCTCCGTTTTTTTATTTCTTTTCCTCCCGTGTCACACAGGCGCGCGGACTGATGCCGTATTCCGCCTTAAATGCACGATAAAAATTGGTGTAATCCCGAAATCCGCATTCCGCGTACACATCTCCCGGCAACACTCCGTCGGTCATCAGTTGCTTTGCGATCAACAGCCGCTTTAAAATGATGTACCGATGCACACCGATCCCCACCGTGCGGCTGAACTCATGGGACAGGTGATATTTACTCACAAAAAACTGCTGTGCCAACGATTCAAGCGTCATTTCCTCGGCATAATGGTCGGCAATATAGGCCAGCACCTTACTCACCAGCGGAGACGATTCCTCCCGCAACTGGCCTTCGTCGTTTTGCAACGCCACGCGGTTGAGTTCCACCATCAACTGCAACAAAAGCCCGTTTGCATACAACAAATTGCCGTATTCCTCGCTGTAATATTCTCGCGCCAGCGCGTTCATTCGCAACGTGAGATCGGAACGCCACAGCGACGAAGCACGAATCAGATTGGTGTGGGTGGGCAACGCATGATCGAAACAGCGCGTCAAACTCACCCCTTCGGTGGACAAGCCTTCCAGATAACTCTTTTCGATCCACAGCACCACCCGTTCATAGGCCGCGCCTTTTCCCTTCATGACGGGACGATGAAATTCCATCGGATTGATCAGCAACAGATCACCCGGCTGCAGGTGATACAACCGCCCATCCACCCAATAATCCACTTCCCCGCTTAGGAAGAGGTATATCTCGTAAAAATCGTGGTGATGCAACTCCACGTCTCCGAGATGCGTGTCGCGGTAGTGGAATATTTCAAACCCCGAACGACGCATGGTCTGTCGCGGGTCGAATCGCTGTGCTTTAGCAGGCATACGCTCACCTCTTTCAAAATCCTCCCCATATTACCGCACGTTTTGCAATATGTCAAGCAATTTCCGCAATTATCTTTGTAAAAACTTTGTGGTATACTGGTTCTGTAAAATGCAATAGTATGGTTAAAAGGAGAAAACAGGCTATGAAAGCATTTATGGACGACCACTTTTTACTCACCACGCCCACCGCGCGCACGCTGTTTCACGACTACGCCGCGGCGATGCCGATTGTGGATTATCATTGTCACGTAAGTCCGCGTGAAATTTTCGAGGACAAGCGGTTTGAAAACATCACCCAAGTGTGGCTCGCCGGCGATCATTACAAATGGCGCTTGATGCGTTCCAACGGAGTGGAAGAATATTACATCACGGGCGATGCTCCCGACCGCGAAAAGTTCCAAAAATTCGCCGAAGCGTTGCCCCGTGCCATCGGTAACCCGATGTACCATTGGTGCCATTTGGAGCTGAAGACCTATTTCGGCTATGAAGGCACCCTGTCCGGTGCCACCGCCGAGGAGGTATGGCAACTCACCGCCGCCCGTCTGAAAGAAGAGAACATGGGGGTACGCGGCTTGATCGCACAAAGCAACGTGACCTTTATCGGCACCACCGACGATCCCGTGGACACGTTGGAATGGCACGAAAAGTTGGCGGCAGACAATACCGTCACCGCCACCGTGGCCCCCTCTTTCCGTCCCGATAAAGCGCTGAACATCGATAAGGCGGGATGGTGTGAGTATATCGCTCAACTCGCGGCCGTATCGGGTGTCACCATCGACGGTATTGATTCGCTCGAAGCCGCGCTCGGCCGCCGCATTGCCCACTTCGCGGCACACGGGTGTCGCGCCAGCGACCACGGATTGGATCACGCGGTATTTGCGCTATATGACCGTGCCGCCGTGGATACGGTGGTGAAAAAAGGACTGAACGGCAACGCCGTCACCGCCGAAGAAGCCGCCGCGCTCAAAACCGCCCTGCTCATCTACTGCGCGGGCGAATACACCCGCCGCGGCTGGGTGATGCAGATCCACTACAACTGCTTGCGCAATCCCAACTCTGCCATGTTCCACAAACTTGGTCCGGACACGGGCTTCGATTGCATCGGCCCCGAAAACGGCTCGGCGGCGCTGGCCAAACTGCTGGACACGCTGAACGCGCAGGATATCCTTCCCCGCACCGTGCTGTACAGTCTGGACGGGGGCGACAACGCCTTTCTCGACACCCTCATCGGTTCGTTCCAGGGAAGCGAAATTGCAGGCAAACTGCAACACGGCAGCGCATGGTGGTTCAACGATACGAAACAAGGTATGATCGATCAACTCACCGGTCTTGCCAATTTGAGCATTCTGGGCAACTTCGTCGGCATGCTCACCGATTCCCGCAGTTTCTTGAGTTACACCCGCCACGAATACTTCCGCCGCATCCTGTGTGAATTGATCGGCGGCTGGGTGGAAAACGGCGAATATCCCGCCGATATGCCCACTCTCGGTGGCTTGGTACAAGACATCTGCTATCACAACGCCAAACGCTATTTCGGGCTGTAAGGAGGAACGACTATGCCGATGCAAATGGGTTTTCGCTGGTACGGCGAAGGAAACGACAACATCTCTCTCCAAGACATCAAACAGATCCCGGGTGTCACCTCCATCGTGTGGGCATTGCACCACAAGATGCCGGGCGAGATCTGGGAAACGGAAGAAATTGCCGAAGTCAAACGGCAGTTGGATGAATACGGCTTCAACATGGACGTGGTGGAATCGGTCAACGTCCACGACGATATCAAGATCGGTCTGCCCACCCGCGACCGATATATCGAAAACTACAAACAGACCATCCGTAACCTGAGCCAATTCGGCGTCAAGGTCATCTGCTACAATTTCATGCCCATCTTCGACTGGACACGTTCCAATCTGTTTCACCCCGTGGGGGACGGTTCCACCGCGCTGTTTTATGAAAAAGGCATGATTCAGGACGACTACAACGCGATGGCAAACTACATTTTGGAATTCACCGAAAAATACAACATGTCCTTCCCCGGTTGGGAACCCGAACGTATGGCGAAACTGGACGAATTGTTCCGCGCCTACGAAGGGGTGGATCACGAAACGCTGTGGGCCAACCTAAAATATTTCTTGGAAGCGCTGATGCCCACTTGCGAGGAGTGCGACATCAAAATGGCGATTCACATGGACGATCCCCCGTGGGATATCTTCGGCCTGCCCCGTCTGTTGGTAGACGAACCAAGCATTGCCCGTTTCCTCAAAATGGTGGATCACCCCTGCAACTGTCTCACCCTTTGTTCGGGCAGTTTGAACGCCAATCCCGACACTTGTGTGGCGGATATCGTGCGCCGTCATTGCGATCGCATCGCATTCGCCCATATTCGCAATGTCAAACATTTTGAAAACGGCGATTTCTCCGAAGCCAGCCACCGCGATTGCGACGGCGATACGGGAATTCTGGATATCCTAAAAGCGTATCACGACTGCGGATACGAAGGCTATATCCGACCCGACCACGGCCGTCATCTGTGGGGGGAAGGCCCGGGCACGGTGCGTCCCGGTTACGGTTTGTACGATCGCGCGCTCGGCATTATGTACATGCTCGGCGTGTGGGATATGCTGGATAAATTAAACAGATAAAGGAGAATACTCACTATGAAAGCCAATGTGTTGAACACCGATCTTTCGGGCAAGGTAGCGGTTGTCACGGGTGCTGCAGGTGTGCTGTGCAGCCACTTCGCCAAAGTGTTGGCGCGTGCGGGCGCAAAAGTTGCCCTGCTGGATCTGAACGACGAAGCTGCCCGTGCGGTGGCAGAGGAAATCACCGCAGAAGGCGGCGTCGCCCGCGCTTACGCCTGCAACGTACTGGACAAAGCCGTCTGCCAATCGGTGGCGGCATCGGTGGCCGAAGAGCTCGGTGTGTGTGATATTCTGGTGAACGGGGCGGGCGGCAACAATCCCCGCGCCACCACCGATAAAGAGTATTTTGAACTCGGCGATATCGATGCCGACACCAAAAGCTTCTTCGATCTCGAAGCAGACGGTGTGGGCTTTGTGTTCAATCTGAACTTTCTCGGCACGCTCATCCCCACGCAGGCGTTTGCCGCACAGATGGTGGGACGCGAAGGTTGCTCGATTTTGAACATCTCCTCCATGAACGCCTACACCCCTCTCACCAAGATCCCCGCCTATTCGGGCGCGAAAGCGGCGGTTTCCAACTTTACCCAATGGCTCGCCGTGCATTTCTCACGTGTGGGTATCCGTGTGAATGCCATCGCCCCCGGTTTCTTTTCCACCAAGCAGAACGCGAAACTGCTGTGGAACGAGGACGGCACCCCCACCGCCCGCACCGGCAAAATTTTGGCCGCCACTCCGATGGGACGTTTCGGCGAAAGCGAAGAACTGGAAGGCGGCCTTCTGTTCCTGTTGAACGAAAAGGCGGCCGGTTTCATCACGGGCGTGGTACTGCCTATCGACGGCGGTTTCTCCGCCTATTCGGGCGTGTGATCGCCTGTTTCTGCTGAAAATTATGCACATTTTGCCGTCTTCTGAAATTCCCCTTGCGTTTGGCGGCGCGCTATGCTACTCTGTGAATCAAAGGAGCGATCAATATGAATACTATCAACGAACGTATCCGCGCGATCGGCGTGGTGCCGGTCATTAAACTGAATAACCCCGAACGCGACGCCGCCCCGCTGGCGCGGGCGCTGTGTGCGGGCGACGTGCCGGTGGCGGAAATCACCTTCCGCGCCGCAGGTGCCGATACCGCCCTCCGCCTGATGCGGGAAGCCTGCCCCGATATGTTGGTGGGTGCCGGCACGGTGCTCACGCGTGAACACGTGGACAAAGCCGCGGCGGCGGGTGCGGATTTCATCGTCACCCCCGGTTTCGATCCCGATCTCGTGGCCTACTGCCAAGAAAAAGGCTTGCCCATCTATCCCGGTTGCACCACCCCCACCGACTATCACGCGGCACTCAAATTCGGCTTGGAAGTGCTGAAATTCTTCCCCGCCGAACAATCGGGCGGTCTTTCCAAAATCAAAGCAATGAGTGCCCCGTTCCCGATGTTCAAAGTGATGCCCACAGGCGGCATCTCGCTTAAGAACCTCAAAGAATATCTCTCCTGCCCCGTCATCTGCGCGTGCGGCGGCTCGTATATGGTCACCGCCGACTTGATCGACAACCAAAAATGGGATGAGATCACCAACTTGTGCCGTCAATCGGCCGATATCGTAAAGGAGGCCCGTGCAAATGGCTAAGATCGTAACCTTCGGTGAACTGATGCTTCGCCTTGCCCCCAACGGCTACTACCGCTTTTTCCAAAACGACCAGATGCAAGCCACCTTCGGTGGCGGCGAAGCCAACGTGGCGGTGTCGCTTGCGCACTACGGCATGGACAGCGTATACGTAACCAAACTGCCCAAACACGCCATCGGCCAAGCGGCGGTAGATTCGCTTCGCTATTTCGGGGTGGACACCTCGAAGATCGTGCGCGGCGGCGACCGCGTGGGCATCTATTTCCTTGAAAAAGGCGCTTCTCAGCGCGGTTCCGTCTGCATTTATGACCGTGCACATTCCGCCATTCAGGAAGCACAGCCGTCCGATTTCGATTGGGACAGCATTTTTGAAGGTGCGGATTGGTTCCATTTCACCGGTATCACCCCCGCGCTGGGCGCGAATTTGGTGGATATCTGCCGCGAAGCATGCAAGGCCGCCAAAGCCCGCGGGGTGAAGATCTCCTGCGACTTGAACTACCGCGGCAAACTGTGGACGCGTGCCGAAGCGCGCGAAGCCATGACTGATCTGTGCCAATACGTGGACGTGTGCATCTCCAACGAAGAGGATGCCAAGGACGTGTTCGGTATCGAGGCGGAAGGCACCGATATCTACGGCGGTAAACTGAACCACGACGGATACAAATCGGTAGCCAAACAGTTGGCCGACCGTTTTGGATTTGAAAAAGTGGCCATCACCCTGCGCACCTCCATCTCCGCCAGCGACAACGACTGGGCAGGCATGTTGTACGACGGCGAGAACTACTGCTTCTCCAAATCCTATCACCTGCACATCGTGGATCGTGTAGGCGGCGGCGACTCCTTCGGCGGCGGGCTGATCTACGCATTGCTCAGCGGCAAATCCACCGCCGAGACAATCGAATTTGCGGTGGCGGCTTCTGCGCTCAAACATTCGGTGGAAGGCGACTACAACCGTGTGTCGGTTTCCGAAGTGGAAAAACTCGCAGGCGGCGACGGTTCCGGCCGCGTCCAACGGTAATTATAAGCATCAAAACGCCGACCATAAAACGGTCGGCGTTTTTTCTGTTTGCTTCTTCTGCTTGCTTGACTTTCTTCCCCCCCGCGTGGTATAATGCCACGATAGGACGAGCAATCATCCGTCCTCCCCAAACGGAGTTCGGGTTTGACTGCTCACCCTGATGAAAGGTGGCTTCGGCTATGGCTTATCAAATTCTGTTCAGCGACCTGGACGGCACGTTGCTGCGTCCCGATATGACGGTCAACCCCGCGGATTGGAACACCATTCGCCGCATGGTGAAAGAGGGTATCCCCTTCGTCCCCTGCACCGGTCGCGTGCACAGCGAGATCCCCGAAGAATTGCGAAACGAGCCCGCCATCCGCTACTATATTTCCGCCAACGGTGCCACGATCTATGATAAGGCGACCGACACCCGCACCGTCTGCGGAATTTCCGGCCGCCTGTTGCACCACGCGGTGGATATTCTCACCCGATTTGACGCCCTGTTTTTCGTGCGGCACGGCGGCCGCACCTATTCCGATGCCAACCGCCACAGCGATGATGAGTATATCTCCCACGGCGTGAATGATTACGACCGCGTTTTCTTACAGCACCGTGCCGTGCGGTGTGAAGATTACTCCGCGTTCATGCGCGATTTGGAAGACACCGAAATGATTATTGTATTCACCCCCACTCTTGAAGCCACCGCCGCCTGCAAAGCAGCGTTAGAAGCGAGTGGCGAACTGTCTGCCGCCAACTCATACGGAACTTTGTTGGAAGTGTTCCGCAAAGACGCCGGCAAAGGTAATGCGATCCTGCAACTGGCCGCCTCCCTCGGCATTCCGCGCGAAGCGGTGATTGCGGTGGGCGACACGGGCAACGACATTTCCTCGGTGCAAGCGGCAGGATTGGGGCTGGCTGTGGAAAACGCTACCGATTCGTTAAAAGCGGCGGCGGATGCCGTCATCTGCAAAAACACCGAATCCCCCGTCACCTATATCTATGAGCACTACATCAAAGGAGTATCCCATGCCGAAGTATAAGATCATTGCCACCGATCTGGACGGCACCCTGTTCAACAGCCGTGCCGAATTGAGTGAAGAAAACATCCAAGCCATCCGCGCCCTCATCGAAAAGGGCGTGGAAGTCGTGCCGTCGTCGGGACGCACCTTGCACGAAATGCCCCCCGTTATTCGGGACAACCCGCTGTTTCGCTATATCATCCATTCGGACGGTGCGTCCATTTACGACCGCACAAACGACACCTTCCACGGCGTGTATATGGACCGTGCGCTGACGGGCGAAGTGTTGAATATGCTGGAAAACTGCGAAGTACACTACACCACACGCGTGTACGGCAAATCCTATCGGGACACCCGTGCATCGGAAGAGGTTCTCGACTATTTCCGCTACACCCCGCCCTACAAGCGGTTTTTGCGATATTTCATTGAACCGCTGTACGATCTGGAAGCCTTCACTCGCCGTCAAACCGAAGTGGAAATGATCTGCATCAATTTCCACTCTCCCGACGAACAAGCGGCGTTTGCCCGCCGCATCGAAGAGCATCCTCTGCTGTCCTGCACCTCCTCCGACGTGGCGAACATCGAAGTGTATCATAAGGACGCAGGCAAAGGCAACGGACTGCGGCGTTTGGCCGATCTTTTGGGGGTGGACCGCGCGGACACCATCGCGGTGGGCGATTCCCACAACGACCTGTCCAACATCCAATCGGCAGGTCTAGGCCTTGCGATGGGCAACGCGTGGGAGGATGTAAAATCACAAGCGGATGCCGTCATCTGCACAAACGATGAACACGCCATGAAATACATTCTGGAACATTATATCGATTAGGGTAAACAACGAAACCCCAGCGAAATCAAAACCACTAGTAAACTAGTGGT
>JAZSHJ010000080.1:0-10463 GCA_045533175.1 Acutalibacteraceae bacterium | reverse complement strand
AGATAAAGAAACAGACAGCCACTTTAGTGGCTGCCTGTAATAGTGATGCGATAACAAACCCTCAGTACCCCTTAGAGGGGTCAGCAAGTACTGACCCTTCTAGGGTCTGAGCAAACCACTAGTTTACTAGTGGTTTTGATTGTTTACGGGTGCCTGTGTCGAAACTCACCGGGAGACATTCCCGTGGCTTCACGAAATGTTTTGGTGAAATAACTCGGGCTGTCAAAGCCGCACCGTTGCCCGATCACGGCGATGGGCTCGCTTGTTGCCGTGAGATATTGTTTGGCTTTGGCCAAACGAATCCGCCGCAACTGTTCCATCACCGATATACCCCGTTCCTCTTTGTATCGGTGACACAGCGCGTATTTGCTTATTCCGACCGCTTTTGCGACCTCTTCGAGCGAAACGCCTTCTCCGAAGCGGCTTTCCAGCAAAACGTCCACTCGCTGTGCCAGCGGGGCAATGGGGGAAAAGTGCGCCGAAAGCAGATCGGTCAGCAGGGCGTATCCTGCAGCGGAGCGGGAGATGGGAGTGCTGTTTCCGCGGCAAAAGGCGAAGAAATCTTTGAATCGCCGCGGCAAAAAGGATGGCACGTCAAACAAGAATCCGTCACCGATCCCGTAATGATCGAGCAGAGCGTCACATCCGAAAAAGCAAAACCACGCGGTGACAAACGTCCCCCCCGCGGAGTGATAGATCTGCGCTGCGTTGCGCCGTGTAAAATACCCTTGCCCTGCTTGAAGGGTTATCGTGCGGTCGCCCAACGTAAACACACCTGCCCCGTCCGCTACCCACAGGACTTGATGAAACGGTGTCCCGTGCGGGCGAAAAATCGCCTCTTGTTCGTGTGTGCCGACACTTTGTATCAACAGCGGCAAGGGGAACTGTTCTCGATATTTTTGAAGGTTGTAATTGGTTTCTACATACATAAGCAACATCCTTATAGTTTAGCAAGTATTTTTTATTGAAATAATTGTATGTTGGCAATATAATTATAGCACAGGGTTGCCGAAAACGCAACCGAAAAGGAGGAGCAAACATGACCGATATGGAAAAACATGCCTTGCGTACCCCGATGCTGGGGGCGGCCTACTATCCCGAAACGTGGGATGAATCCGAGCAGGAACACGACATCAAAATGATGGTGGAATCCGGTTGCAACGTGATGCGTATGGCGGAGTTTGCGTGGCATAACATGGAGCCACGTGACGGCGAATTCGATTTTTCGTGGTTGCACCGCGTAATGGATAGACTGTGGGCGGCGGGAATCTCGGTCATCCTCGGCACCCCTTCCGCCTGCCCGCCGCGCTGGTTGGAGGAAAAGCACCCCGATATGATGACAGTCAATGAGGATGGCCTACCCTCGTTGCACGGCGGCCGCCGCAGTTGTTGCTCCAACAACCCGCACTACAACTTTTACAGCGCTCGCATTGCGGAGGCGATGGGCAAGGAATTCGGCACGGATGAACGGGTGATCGGCTGGCAGATCGACAACGAGATCTACGTCAAAAACGACGGGAAACGCTGGGGCTGCTACTGCGACGATTGCCGTCGCGGATTTACCGCGTTTTTGGAGAAGAAATACGGTACGGTGGAGGAACTCAATCGCCGCTGGAACTCCAACATCTTCAGCCAATGGTATGACCGCTTCGATCAGGTGCCGATGCCCGCACGTACGTGGCAGACACCCTGCCTGCTGGCCGATTGGAAAGAGTTTCAGGCCGAGGCACATCTCGATTTCGTGAAGATGCAGATCGATATTCTGCACCGGTATACCAAAGCCCCTGTCGGCACCGACATTATGCCGAAACTGGCGCTGGATTACGAAGCGATTGCCGACATGTCGGATGTGATGCAGTTTAACCACTACCGCGATGAAGGTAATCTGTGGCAATGTATTATGTGGTTTGATTATCTGCGCACCTTGAAGGATCGTCCCTTCTGGAACACGGAAACGTCCACCTGCTGGAACGGTTCAAACGTCATTACCAACCAGATTCGTTGCGCAGGTTTCTGTGAGGCGGTGTCATGGATGCCGGTGATACACGGCGGCGAAGCAAATCTTTACTGGCTGTGGCGGCAACATTGGGGTGGCGGCGAGTTGATGCACGGTTCGGTGCTGTATGCCTCCGGTCGTCCGATGCACACCTTTGGCGAGGTGCAGTCGGTGGCGGCAGGATTTGAAAAGAGTAGTGAATTTATTAACGGTACTAAGGTGCAAACCGATGTGGCGCTGTTGCTTTCGGCACACAACGACCGCCTGATGGAAATGCAGCCGATCATCGCAGACGGTGCGGCAGCGCAATGGGTATATACCGACCGTGTGCAGAAAACACACATGCGATTGGTAGAGCACGGTATCCGTCCGGATGTGATCGGTGTGAACAAGTCGTTGGATAACTATAAGCTGTTCTTCACTCCCGCCGCCATGACATTGGAAATCGGCGATCTGTCTGCTCGCATTGAAGAGTGGGTGAAAGGAGGCGGCACTTGGTTTGCGGGAGCAATGACCGATATTCGTACGGTGGACGGCACCCATTATACCGACCGCGAAACGGGCATGCTGGAACGGCTGACGGGTGCTGCTCTTGTACACCAAGTGCCGGACAACGCCCACCGCGTGACCTGCACGTGGGCGAACGGAGAGGAGTTCTCTGCCAACACCTGGCTGCAACTGTTCGATGTGCCGGCGGATGCGGAAGTGTTGGCGACGGTCACAGGCGATTTTTACCCCGCCCTCAAGGGAAAGGCGATTGCTTTCAAAAAGAAGGTCGGGCGCGGCACGGTTATCGTACTCGGAACCCTTCCCGCAGAGGCAGACATGAAAAAATTGTCGGACATGGCGCTGGCAGAAAGCGGTGTACGGCGTTTCGACGCTTCCCCCAACCTTACGATTGCCTACCGCGAGGGTGAGGCAGGCGCGGGTTATGCCATGGTGGAATACCGCGGACAACCCGCCACCTTCACGGCTGACACCCCGATGACCGACATTCTCACGGGTGAAACGGTGAGTGGCACAGTTCAGGTCAAGCCCTTCGGCGTACGCATTTTGAAGAAATAACAAAACGACAGCGTGACCGACGGTCACGCTGTCGTTTTGTTTGGGTTACGTCTTTTGTCGCTGTTGTACAGCCAGCACACCGCCGATCACCAACAGAAGTGCAAGCGGCGTTTGCCATTGAAGAAGTTTTTCCGCTTCGCCCAGCCACCAAGCCGAAAGCAACGTGCCAAACAGCGGAATGGCGCATTTGTATACCGAAACCGAGGATACGGTGTTGTATTTCAAAAGTAATCCCCACAGGGTATACGCGGCCGCGGAAAGGAAGGCGAGATAAACGAGTAAGCCGATGCCCTCCGCCGTCACCGTGAGTTGTCCGCCGAGCAAGGCACCGCACACAGCCAGCGCCAACCCGCCGAAAAAGAACTGCCATCCGCTGAGTAACACGGGATCTTCCTTCTCCGAGAAGCGCTTGATCAATACGGCAGATATGGCGGATGCCACGGTGGAAAGCAACACAAATCCTTCGCCGTTTGCGGCAAAGTGCCATTGCCCACCCGAAAGATTCAGCAACACGACGCCACCGAATCCCAAAAGGCACCCCCATGCTTTTGCAAGGGTAAATCGTTCGGTGTGAAACAGAAAACACGCGATCAAAATGGTCACACAGGCGTTCGCACCGCTGATGATGGAGGAGTTGACACCGCTTGCGTGCGCCAACCCGACGTAGAAAAACAGATACTGCAATGCCGTTTGAAATGCGGCCAACACCGCGATGGGACACCATGCCGTCCGCCGAGGTAACAGCACTCGTTTTTGAAGCAAACTGCCTGTTGCGATCACCAACACACCGGCCAAAGCAAAGCGACATCCTGCAAAAAGGATCTGTGCTGCGGTGTCCTGTCCCGCCACCGAAAACAGTTGATAGCCGATCTTGATGCAGGGGAAGGCACTACCCCACAATGCACAGCAAAAGAGCGCCCACAGCCACGCCAAACGTGTGCTGAACAAGCGTTCACGGGAAAGGCGGCTCATTGTGCCACCCCCTCGTTCAACAAACGGCGGCACAAAGACAGCAGCGCGGGATCTTCCAAGGAGTTGCGCAATGTAACAAGGCCTGCGTGGTCATCCTCGCGCAGCAAACCGGCTTGCGCCAAACGCCGTTCGGTTTCGCGCGCCGTACCTTCTCCGCCGTCGAACAGGGGTATGTTTTTGCCAACTGCACGCTGAATGGCGGCACGCGCCAACGGGTAATGGGTGCATCCCAGCACCACCGCATCGAGGTGCTCGCCTTTCAGCGGGGCAAACAGATCGGTCAACAACGCGTCAAGCGTTGTGCCGTCGGTCACACCCTGTTCGATCAATTCCACCAAACCGTGGCAGGGCAGGGTGAGAATACGTGCGTCGCGATTGTACTGGGAAAGCAGGTGTTCAAATTTTTCCTGCTTCAAAGTCAAAGGGGTGGCCATCACCAAAACAGAGGGGGAGGTTTTGGAATGTGCGGCAGGTTTTAAGGCGGGCTCAATACCGATGACTACGCGATCGGGAAACCGTTCCCGCAAGGCGTTGATCGCCGCCCCCGTGGCGGGGTGGCAAGCCACCACCAACGCTATTGCCCCTTCGGAAAACAGCGTTTCGGCGTTTTTAAGGGTGAGGGCGCGCACGTCCTGCGCCGTTTTTTCGCCGTACGGCGCATTGGCAGAATCTCCGAAATACAAAAAATCTTCCCGCGGCATGCGGCGCACCAACTCGCGCAACACGCTGATACCGCCCACGCCCGAATCCATCACGGCAATGGGTGCTTCCTTTTTCATGTCGCCCTCACCTCCTTTATGGTGTCATAATGTATAAGGTTAGTATATCAAAAGCCGCATGAAAATGCAACTGTGTGAAAAAATTTCTGTAACTACTGGACTTTACGGCGATTTTTGAGTATCATATACGTATTGGAGGGATGACTGTGCGATTGATGGTGATTGACGGAAACAGTTTGATGAATCGGGCGTTTTACGGCATCCGTTTGCTCTCCACGGCAGACGGGCGCTTTACCAACGCCGTGGTTGGGTTTTTGAATATGATGGATAAGTTGCGCCGCGAAGCACAGCCCGACGGCATTGCGGTGGCGTGTGACGTGCACGCGCCTACGTTTCGCCACAAAATGTATGATGAATACAAAGCGGGACGACACGCCATGCCGGACGAACTGCGTCAACAAATGCCGATCATTAAGGAACTTTTGCCTTTGATGGGTTGCTCCGTGTTGGAAGCGGAAGGCTATGAGGCGGACGACATTCTGGGTACGCTTGCCCGCGCTGCCGTCGAAGCGGGCGGCGAGTGTGTGTTGGCCACGGGGGACCGTGACGCATTTCAACTGATCGGCGACCGCGTGACGGTGTTGCTGGCGGCTACCCGCATGGGGCAACCCGAAACGGGGGTGATGGACAAAGCCGCCTTGCAGGAGAAATACGGACTTACTCCGTCGCAGATGATCGATTTGAAAGCGCTGATGGGGGACACGAGCGATCACATCCCCGGTGTGCCGGGCGTGGGGGAAAAGACCGCCCTTTCGCTGATGCAGGAATACGGTTCGCTGGATGCTTTGTACGACGTGATCGACACGGCACCCCTGCGCCCCGCTTTGCGTCAAAAACTCATTGACGGCCGCGACAGCGCTTTTTTGAGTCGCACCCTTGGTACGATCTGCACCGAAGCGCCTGTGCCCACCGTTTTGTCGGAGTATTGTGACCGTCCCGTACAGCGGGAGGCACTTGCACAAAAACTGGCTGGTTTGGAATTGTTTAAACTCATTGAACGCTGGGAATTGACCGATGCGGTGGCGACGGCCCCCGCCGTGGCGGCCGAAACGACTGCGGCCGCAGAAGATACCGTACAGGCGGTACTGGAAGCCGCGCGGCGGTGCGGGCGGTTGGATGTACTGCTCTGCGAAGAGGGCGCGGCAATATTGGCAGACGGCCGGCGCGCTGTGGCGGCGACAGATACCCCCGCCCTGCTTGCCGTACTGGGTGATCCTGCGGTGGAAAAGCGCACTCACGATTACAAAACGCTTGCGGCAGCCGTGTTGCCGCATCCGCTGTGCGGGTTCGTGATGGATACGATGCTTGCGGAATATCTGTTGAATCCGTTGGCAAAAGAATACACCATCGCCCGCATGGCCATGGAACACGCTGTGCCCGCCGCAACGGAAGTGGAGCAAATGGCGATGTTGGCCGACACGCTCGCACCTTTACTGGATGAGCAAGGGATGGCCGCATTGTTTTGCGACATGGAATTGCCGTTGGCACAGGTGCTGGCCGAAATGGAACGCGACGGCGTGGCGGTGGATGCCGCAGGTATCGCCGCTTTTGGGGAGTCCCTGCAAAGTGAGATCGTTTCGTTGCAGCAGTTGGTATGGGATATGGTGGGGTATGAGTTCAATTTGAACTCTCCGAAACAACTGGCCAAAGCGCTGTTTGAGGATCTGGGGTTGCCGGCGGGCAAAAAGACTAAGTCGGGGTATTCCACCAATGCGGACGTGCTGGAAAAACTGCGCGCCGATTACCCTGTGGTGGATGCGTTGCTCCATTATCGCACCTTGACGAAACTTTCATCCACCTATTGTGAAGGGTTGCTCAAGGTGGTGGGGGAGGACGGCCGCATTCACTCCTGCTTTAACCAGACCGAAACCCGCACGGGACGCATTTCTTCAGCCGAGCCGAATTTGCAAAACATCCCTGTGCGACAGGAACTCGGGCGGGAGTTGCGCCGCTTTTTCCGCGCGCGTGACGGATGGCAACTGGTGGACGCGGACTATTCGCAGATCGAATTGCGGGTACTCGCACACATGGCGGATGAGCCTACCATGAAAGCTGCCTTCAACAGCGGCGAGGACGTGCACCGCATTACCGCGGCGCAGGTGTTCGGTGTGCCCGAAGAGATGGTCACCCCGTTGATGCGTTCCCGCGCGAAGGCGGTGAATTTCGGCATTATCTACGGCATCGGTGCACACTCGCTGTCGGAGGATATTGAAGTGTCCTACAGCGAAGCCAAGGCGTATATCGAAGGATATCTGGCGCATTACAGCGCGGTGGCGGGCTTCATGGACAAGATGGTGGCGGATGCGAAGGAGAAGGGGTACGCCGAAACGGTGTTCGGCCGTCGCCGCCCGCTGCCCGAACTGAAAGCAAGCCAAGCGATGATCCGCGCCTTCGGTGAACGGGTGGCACGTAACGCGCCCATTCAAGGCACAGCGGCGGATATCATTAAAAACGCGATGATCCGTGTGCGCGACCGCCTGCAACGCGACGGGTTGCAAGCCCGCCTCATTCTGCAGGTACACGATGAACTGATCGTGGAAGCTCCCCGCGAAGAGGTGGCGGCCGTTACCGCTTTGTTGCAGGAGGAAATGGAACACGCCGCCGATTTGTCGGTGAAACTCACGGTGGATGTGCACAGCGGCGACACGTGGTACGATTCCAAAGGATAAAAACTTTAAAAAAAGACTTTACAAACCGAAAAAAGTGTGATATACTCGTATGGCTAATGGGGAATACCCCAAGCATGCCCGTTACCCGGACGACGGAGAAACACCTCTGTGATTTCCTCGGACTGGGTTTTGCGGCAAATATTTCAGAAAGAGGTGAAGTGCTATGATGTTGCCGGAGGAGAAAACCGCCATCATGCAGAACTACGCGATTCATGAGGGAGATACCGGTTCGCCGGAAGTCCAGATCGCTGTGTTGACCCGCCGTATTGCGGATCTGACTGAGCATCTGAAGACTCACAAGAAGGACAACCACTCCCGTCGCGGTCTGTTCAAAATGGTCGGCCGTCGTCGCGGTCTGCTGAACTATCTGCAGAAGACCGACATCGAACGGTATCGTGCCATCGTTGAGAAGCTCGGTATTCGTAAGTAAAAACAGGCTTGAGGCAGGCGGGTGATTCCCGCCTGCCTCAACCTGCTTTTTCAAAAGTCAAAATTCGGGGCTCGTGCGGTGTGTTTTAGCAGTGAAACGAGTCCGTCTGCGGGCGGATTGGTTTTATTGCTAAAGCATCGTCCACTTCCCCGATAGAAATAAAACAAAACCGGAGGAAAAGACAATGTTTGAAAATGCACGCGTATTTGAAACCACGCTGGCAGGCCGCCCGTTGGTGGTCGAAACCGGCAAAATGGCGCAGCTGTCCAACGGCTCGTGCTTGGTGCGTTACGGCGAAACGGTGGTCATGTGCAACGTGACTGCGTCCGCCAAACCCCGTGAAGGTGTGGATTTCTTCCCCCTTTCGGTGGACTATGAAGAAAAGTTGTATGCGGTGGGCCGCATTCCCGGCTCGTTCATGCGCCGTGAAGGCCGCCCGACCGAAAAGGCGATCCTCACCTCCCGTGTGATCGACCGTCCGATCCGCCCCTTGTTCGCGAAGGATATGCGCAACGACGTGTCCCTCGTGTGTACCGTAATGTCGGTGGATCCCGACTGCCCGCCCGAAACCACCGCGATGATCGGTGCGTCCATCGCCATCTCCATTTCGGACATTCCGTGGGATGGCCCGATCTCGGGTGTGGTTGTGGGCATGGTGGACGGCGAATTCGTCATCAATCCCACGGCCGAGCAGGAAGCGCGTTCCGAAATGCACGTGACGGTGGCATCCACCGCCGATCTGGTGGCGATGATCGAAGCCGGCGCGAACGAAATCGACAACGACACTATGTTTGATGCGATCATGTTCGGCCACGCGGCCAACCAGCAGATCGTGGAATTCATCAAAGGTATCCAGGCCGAGATCGGCCGCCCGAAGTTCTCCTTCGAGTCGAACGATCCCGATCCGGATATGTATGAAGCGGTGAAGGAATTTGCCATTGAAAAGGTGCGTTATGCGCTGGATACTGATGACAAACTGATCCGCGACGAGCGCCTGCGCCCCGTCTATGACGAAGTGCACGAGAAATTCGACGAGCAATATCCCGATCAGGCGGCGAAACTCGAAGAGTGCCTGTACAAGTTGCAGAAATACGTGGTGCGTCGCTGGTTGCTGGATGACGGCAAGCGTGTGGACGGCCGCGGCATTAACGAGATCCGTCCCTTGGCGGCGGAAGTCGGCATTCTGCCCCGCACCCACGGTTCGGGTATGTTCACCCGCGGTCAGACGCAGGTGCTCACCACCGTGACGCTCGGTTCCACCGGCGACGCGCAGTTGCTGGACGGTATCGATGACGAAACCGAAAAGCGCTATATGCACCACTATAACTTCCCCTCCTACTCGGTGGGTGAAACCAAGCCGTCCCGCGGCCCCGGCCGTCGTGAGATCGGCCACGGTGCGCTGGCGGAGCGTGCGCTCGTGCCGGTGCTTCCCTCGATCGAAGAGTTCCCCTACACCATGCGTTTGGTCAGCGAAGTGCTGTCCTCCAACGGTTCCACTTCGCAGGGGTCCATCTGCGGCTCCACCCTCGCGCTCATGGACGCGGGCGTGCCGATCAAAGCGCCTGTGGCGGGTATTTCCTGCGGCCTTGTGACCGAAGGCGACCGTTTCATGACCATGGTGGATATCCAGGGCCTCGAAGATTTCTTCGGCGATATGGACTTTAAGGTCGGCGGTACCAAAAAGGGTATCACCGCTATTCAGATGGACTTGAAGGTGCACGGTCTGACTCGCGCCATCATCAAAGAGGCGTTGCAGAAGACCTACGATGCGCGTATGTATATCCTCGACGAGGTTATGCTGAAAGCAATTCCCGAAGTGCGTCCCGAACTGTCGAAGTGGGCGCCCAAGATGCTCTCCACCAAGATCGACGTGGATAAGATCCGCGAAGTCATCGGTAAGGGCGGTTCGGTCATCCAGAAGATCCAGGCGGATTGCAACTGCAAGATCGATATCGAAGAGGACGGCTCCGTGTTCATCTCCGCCATCAACGGCGAAGATGCAAAACGTGCGCTCTCCATCGTTGAAACCATCGCGAAAGATCCCGAGATCGGTGCGATCTACAAGGGCCGCGTGACGCGTTTGATGACCTTCGGTGCGTTTGTGGAAATTGCGCCGGGCAAAGAGGGCCTCGTGCACATCAGCAAGTTGGATGTCAAGCGTGTGGAAAAGGTGGAAGACGTGGTCACCGTGGGTGATGAAGTGATGGTGAAAGTCACCGAGATCGACGAGCAGGGCCGTTTGAATCTCTCCCGCCGCGATGCGCTGATCGAGGTGGAAGGTCTTACTCCCGAAAACACCGTGGACGAAGCGCCGCGTTCCTCCCGCCCTCCGCGCCGTGACGGCGGTTTCCGCCGCGACGGTCGCGATGGCCGTGACGCCCGCCGTTCCCGCCGTGACGACTGAAGTTAATGCTGTGCATTAACTTCGTGCGAGTTTGTGCTTACGTGGCAGACACCGCGCCACGTATTTCGCCCGCTGGGCGAAACCGCGCAAACGTCGCGAATATCGCTGTGCATTAACTTCGTGCGAGTTTGTGCTTACGTGGCAGACA
>JAZSHJ010000100.1:0-26007 GCA_045533175.1 Acutalibacteraceae bacterium | reverse complement strand
GACGGAGCGATTAATGTTGATAAAGTGGTAGATATTCCTATGGACTATCCCGGAGTTATGGGTGTACCTGTGACATTTTTTGAAAAGTACAATCCAGATCAGTTTGAGATCATAGGATGTGCTGATGCGGATATCGTTCCGGACGAATGGCAGGGAATGTCACAGAAATTTGTAGATTTATATTATCTACAAGGAAATACTGGTAGTTACAAGCAAGGAAATAGATTAGCCTGCTACATATCTCATGCTGGTGAGGCAAAGGTTCCTTTTAAGCGCGTTCTAATTCGCAATAAACATCCCGAGGAGGTAAAGAAATGATTATTGAAGAAAGAAAAATAACAGTTGGCGAAGTCTGCGAAGGCTATTTTAACGATGCCGAGGAGGGGGTTGTTGGTTATAATGAAAGGCTTGATATCAGACCTAAATATCAACGAGAATTTGTTTATAAGGATGCACAGAGAGACGAGGTTATTCGCACGGTTCTAAAGGGACTGCCTTTAAACGTTATTTATTGGTGCAAAACCGGTGAAGATACATACGAAGTACTTGACGGACAGCAAAGAACAATATCGCTTTGCGAATATGTTGACGGCTCTTTCTCTGTAGATGATAAATATTTTTATAATCTGCCTGCTGATGTTAAGAAAAAGATATTAGACTATCCGCTATTTGTTTATATATGTGACGGAACAGACAGCGAAAAGCTTGACTGGTTTAGAATCATTAACATTGCAGGGGAGCAGCTTACCGATCAGGAATTGCGGAATGCGGTATATGCAGGCTCTTGGACTTCCGATGCCAAAAGATACTTTTCCAAAACGGGGTGCGCCGCAGATGCACTTGCCGGCGACTATTTGAAGGGTTCGAGCATTCGTCAGGAATATCTCGAAACAGCTATACTGTGGGCGGCGAGTGCCGAGGGTAAAACCATCGAAGGTTATATGTCCGAGCATCAGCACGACCCGAGCGCCGTAACACTTTGGAATTATTTCCGTTCGGTCATTGATTGGGTACAAGCTATTTTCCCGAAGAAGCGCAAGGAAATGAAAGGTTTGCCTTGGGGATTGTTTTACAATGACCACGGCAAGCGCACTGACCTTGATCCCAAAGCACTTGAATTAGAAATTCAGCGTCTTATGGGTGATGAAGACGTGACGAAAAAATCCGGCATTTATGAGTATCTGCTGACCGGAGAAGAAAAGAGACTTTCCATCCGTGCATTTGACCGCCGTGATGCTCTTGCCGCTTACGAAAAGCAAAACCATAAGTGTGCAATCTGCGGCGAAGAATTCGAATTTGAAGATATGCACGCTGACCACATAAAAGCATGGTCAAAAGGCGGACATACCACCCCCGAAAATTGCCAAATGCTCTGCCGTGATTGCAATCTAAAAAAAGGAAATCAGTAGTGGTTCTGGTGGAAAGCATAATAGATAAAGAGGGATAAACTAATGGGATTTCTTCAAGGATTTAATCTTGATACATTGCTGGCTCTAATAAGTTGTATCACTGGATTTTTTGCGTTGTTTTTAGGTGGAACAGCATATAAAAACTGCAGAATAAATAAAAACTTTCTTAAACAAAATAAGAAATTTGACGATGGCAGTACAGATAATTCAGTTAGCGTTGGCGGGGACTACACTCATAACGAAGGTATTAGCGAAACAGGACTAATTACAGTTATGGATAAAATGAAAGATATGACGAGCGTTTCCTTCTCAACTGCATTAGATAACGCTTATACAATGTTTCAGGCCAAATGCGATGAAAATTTGCACCAAATAATTGACGAAACGCAGAGAATTGTAGCTGAACAAAAGCTAAATATTGCTGGTTATTCCAAATTGGATTGGATTCATATTTATTTTGAATCAGCTAAGAACACCTCTGACACATATATGCAACAGATTTGGGCAAGAGTGCTGGCAAAAGAGTTATCCACGCCGGATTCGTTTAGTTACAAAACGCTTGATGCACTAAAAAACATGTCTGAAAACGAATTTAAGTTATTTGAAAAACTTGTTACATTGAGCGTAAGTGGTGCATTAGTGAAGGGTGATTACTTGAATAAGTATGAGCTGAATTGGATGAATTTACAAAAACTAAAGGAATATGGGCTAATTAGTTTGGATGACTCGGAACGACCAATTAGTACTGAAGCGAATAATACGGCTATCCAAATATTGAATAATCAGTATCTTATCCTTTTTACAAATAAGCAAAACGTAAAGCGCGAAAAGAAAATTTCGTGTTACTTGTTAACTAGCGTAGCAAAGGAGTTACAAGCAGTAGTATCTAAAGAAACCCCAGAACTTTTTGCAATAGATATAGTTTTAGAGATACAAAAAGAGATAGAATCAAAAGAGTATGGTGTAAGTTTGCACAGAATTAACTATTTTACAGACAATGGTGCAAATTTCAATTATAGCACAACTAATATTATGCCAGACCAAACATAAAAAAACCAGGCACGAGATTTTGATTTCTCGTGCCTGGTTTGTGTACGTTGATCTTCCTTGGAAACAGCTTGTCCTATCGTGAATTTTGTAAAAATTAGTGTAAATTGGGGTTATGTTGTTCTTATATGGTTGCAGGTATGCCATTTTCGCAAAAACCTTCAAAGTGCCGAAAAGCCAGTAATATCAAGGGTTTTCGGGTCCTCGAAATAGTGGGTTGTTCTTTGGCGGTCGTGGCATCGGCGGCCAGGTTTTCGTGCAGATCGGTCAGCACGTCGCCCTTCACCCCGATATACTCCGCACGCCACGGCAACCCCGAAGCCGCCTGCGGATACACACCCGCCGTGTGATCCACAAAATATTTGTCGAACCCCGCGCGTTTGATCTCCTCGGGAGTCAAATTGCGCGTCAACTGATGCACGATAGCGGATACCATCTCCAGGTGAGCCAGTTCCTCTGTGCCGATATCCGTCAAGATCCCCTTCAGTTCGGCATACGGCATGGAATACCGCTGACTCAAATACCGCATAGAAGCGGCCAATTCACCGTCGGGACCGCCCATTTGACTGATCACGATCTGCGCGATCTTGGGGTTCGGGTTTTTGATATTCACGGGATACTGCAATTTCTTCTCATAAATCCACATGGTTCACACTCTCCTCTCACACCGGATCCCACGGCCACGGATCGTCCACCCACGACCAACGGTCGGGGTTTTGTACGTGTACCGCAAAATTCTCATAAGGGCCGAATTGACTCTCGTATACCTCGACCAATTCGGTGCGCTTGCGACGGTACGCATACATCAATTCCAACGCGTCCGTATCATCGGGATGGGTGTCCAGATACAGATTCATCTCCACCAGCGCAAAATCATACGCCGAAATGCGGCGTTTGAGTTCGCACGAGGTCATGGTTATCCCGTTCATCGTGCGCACCCCCCTGCCAAAAACGGTTTGTCAAGCACCGGAAAGATGGTTCCGCGCGGGAATCCGCATTCCGGTTCATACACCTGCTCCAATTCCTGCGGCGGCACAAATGCCAACACGGGCAGCCACTCGTCCCGACACTCTTCGCGGGGCAGCGCCTGCCGTCCTACCATATCGTTTCTCACTTCGTCACACTCCGTTTTCAAGATCGGACATTCGTCCTCACCCCACTATATGACGACAATACGTCTTTCGTTACCACCCGCTAACGGCGAATAAAAAAACACACACCACAACCAAAAAGGCTGTGGTGTGTGTCGGTTTATACGTCAGATACGTTCGCCGCAAGACTTGCAATAGGCGGCATCCTGATCGTTCAAGCCGCCGCAAGCGGGGCAACGGATCGCATTTTTGCTTTGAGCCAGTTTTTCCTGCAGTTTCGCCAACTGTGCGTTCAATTCATCAATGTGCACCACGCAAGCGTCCATCAACTCGTCGATATCGTCCGCACCTTTTTGGGCGTCGTACACCAAACGGCCAAGACCTTCAAATGTGGCAGACAATTCGCGTTCCACACGGTTGATCTCCATCTTCAGTTTGGTGGTATCGATAAACTCGCCCGTTTTTCTCTCTGCGGTCTGCACCGCATCCTTCGCCATATTCAAAATACTTTCAAACGTTGCCATCACGGGAATCCTCCTTTGCTTTTCTACTTTCCAGTATACACGACTTTTGAAAAATGTCAATCGTCATTCCAAAAACTCACGCAAAATGCAGTCTTGCGGCAAAAGACTGTGCGACACCTGCCGAAACCCTTCCAGCGCGTGTATAAGGTGTTGTGCCGTGCCAAATTGCGGATGATCGGCAGAAATCGCTTTGAGCAACGGCAACGCCTGCACCGCCAGCATACACGGTTCAAACGCATGGGTGGTGTCGATCGTCATATCCACCGTATCCGCATACGGGAACAAATAGGTGTCCTCGCCGCGCAGCACCTGCGACCACATAGACAGCGTCTGTGCGGCATTGGTGCCGCGGTGCTTTTCGTCCCGCACCATTCGCCGCACAAGGCGGGTTTCGCGACGGGAAAGAAGCATCTCTTCCCCATCGTAAAAACGGGAACGCGTGTGAATAAACAACTTTTTCACATGTTTGGTGGGCAGCCGTTCCACCAAGGCGGGAGATAACGCGTGAATACCTTCAAAAATAACCACCGCGCGATGCGTCAGCACCAATTCCGTCTTTTCCGCTTTGGGAACACCTGCCTTAAAATCGTACTGCGGGATCATGGCGCGGCCATCCTCCAACAACGAGCGAATGCACGCGGCCAGTTGCGGCAGATCCAACGCTTCGGGAGATTCGTAATCAAAACTGCCGTCGGGCAGTTGCGGGGCCAATCCCCGCCCGCGGTAAAAATCATCCAACGACACCACAAATGCGTCCATTCCGCCGCGGCGCAACCTGTCGCACAGCAGATTGGCGGTTGTGGTTTTACCCGACGAACTGGGGCCTGCCAGCAAAAGCACCCGCCGCCGCACGTTTTGATCGTTCAGGTAGTCACACACCTCTTCCACGTTGACGCGATACCGATCGCATTCCGAACGGATAAACGCCACGGGATCCTCTGCCATTTTACAGTTGATTTCATTCTGTTGAAGCACACGACGGATGGTTTCGGTAAAACTCATAGATTGGCTCCTTCCTGCGTAACATCTCCTCAAAATTCGCGTTGTATTCATACGGGAATTTGTAATTGAAGATGCGTTCCAAATAGTGTGTGCCCGCCTGTTTGAGTTTTGTCACGGCACCGGCACCCACACCGAATATCGTATGTGTTTCATCCATGATATAGACGTTATACAATCCGTCTTTTCCCTCTTTGGACCATCCCACGTTTTCCTGATTGCCCGCCATACGGCTTTGGCGATACAGATAATAGGGATGATATCCCGCTGCGGGCAAACGGGCGGCCGTTTCGGCCACCATGCGAATCGCCGCGTCACTCGACGGCAACTCCCCACGGTGCTGTACTACCAAATTGGATGCCCGTTTAAGCGAGAGGGTATGTATTGTCACATTTTCGGGATCGAGTGCCAAAATACCGTCCAACGTATGAGAAAAGCCTTCCGCCGTGTCGCCGGGCAGGCCGGCAATAAGATCGGTGTTGATGCAATCAAACCCCGTTTTCACGGCTAAATCATAGGCGTTGTAAAACTGTTCTGTAGTGTGACGCCGGCCGATCACGCGAAGCACCTCGTCCGACAGCGTTTGCGGATTGATACTGACGCGTCCTGCGCCGCCCGCGCGGATCGCTTGCAACTTTTCGGTGGTTACCGTATCGGGGCGTCCCGCCTCCACCGTGTATTCCCGCACCGTGGCAAGGTTAAACGATTCTTCCACCGCGCGCATCACGACGGTCAATTGTTCGGCCGACAGCGTGGTGGGCGTGCCACCGCCGAAATACACCGTTTCCAACCGTAGCCCCAGATCCCGTGCCACTTCGCCTGTGCGGTGAATCTCACGGCACAACAGTTCCACATACGGATCGATCAAATGCTGTGCCCGCGCCACCGTGTAGGACACAAAAGAGCAATAGTCGCACCGCGTAGGACAAAACGGCACGGACACGTACAAACTGAAAGATTCGGGGCGCGAAAGTGCAAGCAACTGATTTTCCACCGCCAACGTGGTGCGGACCAACTGCATCTTTTCTTCTGACAAGAGCAATTTATCGCGGAAATATGCTTCAGCCGCCGCTTGCCCTTGCTCCGCCGTGAGGCGCCGCAACAGTTTCACAGGGCGCACACCCGTGAGCACGCCCCAACTCTGAGTAAAGCCACAAAGCTTTACAAGGTGATAATACAACAGCGTCGCCATGGCGAGTTCGCATGCATCGCGATGATTTTCCTCGTCTTTAATCACCGTTTCTTCCGCAGTTTCGTCAAAATCATCCAGCAACAAACGCACCGTAACGCGCGAAGCGTTACCGACATCCTCAAGCAAGGTAAACGCCTTTATGCCTTCGGCGGGCATTCCATCCCATCCCCCGTGGCGAATGGGCTCATGCGGCAAAAACAGACGCGCCGTATTTTCCAACTCAAAGTGAAAATCGTGCCCCTGCATCGCTATATACATCCCTGTTCCCTCATTTCATATAGGGGTTACTTTTTCGCTCGTCAAACAGCGTGGTGGACGGCCCGTGTCCCGGCATCAAGCGAAGGTCTTGTGTTATAGCGGCAAAGCGGGCCAGGGTGTTCAGAAGTACCGCCCCGTCACCCGATGGGAGATCGCACCGCCCGACCGAACCTTGAAACAGCGTATCACCGCAAAAGAGCGTATCGCCGCAAAGGTAGCAACTGCTCCCTGCGGTGTGTCCCGGAGTGTGCCACACCGTAAAGGAGAGATCTCCCACCGAAACCGTATCCCCTTCCCCCACCGTTTCGGTGGGTTGCGGGAGGGTAAAAGGCGCGCCCGCAAGCCAACTCATCAAATTGCGGTGCGGGTTATCGAGTGCCGCTGTTTCCTCGTGCGGCAACACAAAACGGGCGCCTGTTTTTTGCAGTAATGCGGGCAATGCCAGGTAATGGTCGACGTGTAAGTGCGTGAGCAACACCGCATCCACCGTCAATCCGCGTTTGGCCGCTTCCTCCAAAATCCGTTCGGCTTCATCGCCGGGATCGACCACCGCACAGCGGCGGTCATCTCCCCACACGAGATAGCAATTTGTGCCGAGTTGCCCAACCGTTAAGGCGATACACTCCATGTTACAGTCCTTTCGCATCCACCGCGGTATCCAGCCACAAGGTAACCGGGCCGTTGCCTTGCATAGCCACCGTCATATCTGCACCGAACACACCCGTTTGAACAGGCACGCCCTCTTCTTTCAAAAAACGCACGAAGGTGTTAAACAGCGGTTCGGCATATTCGGGGCGTGCCGCCTCCGTAAACGCGGGACGGCGACCGTGAGAGGCGTCGCCGTACAACGTGAAGTTGGACACCACCAGCATGGAACCGTTGATATCTTTGACCGAAAGATTCATGCGATCCTCTGCATCCGAAAACACCCGCAATCCCGCCAGTTTCTTGGCAAGCCAGCGTGCCTCTCTTTCCGTATCGGTATGGGTAACACCCACCAGCACCAGCGCACCCGCACCGATGGACCCCGCCACCTCGCCTTCCACCGTGACGGAGGCTTCATATACCCGTTGAAAAACTGCTCTCATATTTCTTATCCTCTCGATATGCTGTGAACACCCGCAATTCTGCGCAAGCGCGCGGTCACGGTGTTCAGATGCTCCACGCTGTTCACCGCGATGGTCAAACTGATGGTGGCTTCACCTTCGTCGTTGTCCTTACTGTTGAGCGCGTGGATCATTACGTGCATAGATGCCAGTTGTGTGGTAAGATCCGCAAGCAGCCCCATGCGGTCGGACGTGTGCAGGTGAATGGTGGCCTTGAATTCCGAACGATCGGAATCGTCTTCCCACCATGCACGCAACCAACGCTCGGGTTCGGCCGCTTTGGCGATGTCCTGCGGCACATTGGTGCAATCGCGTTTGTGCACCGACACACCGTAGCCGCGGGTGATAAAGCCGATGATATCATCCCCCGGAAGCGGATTACAGCAACGGGCGAATTTGACCAGACAATTATCGGTATGCTCGATAATGACACCGCCGTTGTTGCGGTGCGAACGGGACGGAACGGTCGGCACTTTGTCGGGCGTGATCACTTCCTCGGACTTGACAATGCGCGCATATTCGTCCTTAATGCGGGACAACACACGGGACATCGCCACACCACCGTACCCGATCGCAGCATAGAAATCGTCCACTTCGGCGTAATGCCAACGGCGGCTCTGCCCTGCGATCATCTCCTGCATACGTTCTTCGGGCAGACGCACACCAAGGCGTTGCATCTCCCGTTCCAAATCCTGTTTGCCTTTTTGAATATTTTCTTCGCGGCGTTCTTTTTTAAACCACGCGCGGATCTTGTTGCGCGCATCACCCGTGCGCACGAAGTTAAGCCAATCGCGGCTCGGTCCTCGCGCTTCCGATGATGTTGTGAGGATCTCCACGATCTCGCTGTTTTTCACCTGGTAATCCAGCGGCACGATGCGTCCATCCACCTTCGCACCTGTCATGCGGTTGCCCACCGCCGAGTGAATCGCATAAGCAAAGTCCACCACCGTACTGCCCAGCGGCAAGGAGATCACGTCGCCTTTGGGAGTGAAGATAAACACGTCTTCCGAAGTGAAATCGGATTTGATACTGCGCACGATCTCTTCCGCATCGTCCACATCTTTTTGGTTTTCAATGAACTGGCGCACCCACGCAAGTCGGTCTTCCAACTTATCTTTGCGCTGAATGCCGAGTTTATATTTCCAATGCGCCGCGATACCGTATTCCGCCGTATAATGCATTTCCCACGTACGGATCTGCACTTCAAACGGGATCTTTTCTTTGCCGATCAGCGTGGTGTGCAACGATTGGTACATGTTCGGTTTCGGGGTGGAAATGTAATCTTTAAAACGGTTGGGCAAAGGATTGTACATATCGTGGATGATACCCAGCACGTTGTAACAGTCGTTCACGGTGTCCACGATCACACGGATGGCGTACACATCGTAGATCTCATCCAGCGACTTTCCCTGTACGTACATTTTGCGGTAGATACCCGCAATGCTCTTGATACGCCCCGCAAGATACGGATGCATTCCGTATTCACCCAAACGGTCGGTGAGCTTCTTTTGCAATCCCGCCAAGAACTCGTCTCGTTCATGTTTGCGCAGTTCCAACGCTTCTTCGATATCGTGATAGCCAATGGGATCAAGTTCACGAAGCGAGAGGTCTTCCAGTTCCTCTTTCATAGCGCGGATACCAAGACGGTGCGCCAACGGCGCATAGATATCCATGGTTTCCTTCGCCTTGTCGCGGCGCTTTTGCTCTGCCCAGCCTTCCCGCGTGCGCATATTGTGCAAACGGTCGGCCAACTTGATGATGACCACACGAATATCTTCTGACATGGCAAGCAGCATTTTGCGGATATTTTCCGCCTGCTGTTCCTCACGGGAATAGAAAGATATCTTGGTGATCTTTGTGACACCGTCCACCAAGGCCGCCACGTCGTCCCCGAACTGACGGCGCAGTTCGGACAGTTCCACCGACGTATCCTCCACCACATCGTGCAGAATCGCCGCCACCACCGCTTCGGAATCCATGCCCAGTTCCACCAGAATCGTGGCCACCGAAAGCGGATGACAGATGTACGGCTCACCCGAAGCGCGGTTTTGCCCTTCATGCGCCGCCGAAGCTATGGTTATAGCGCGTTCGATCGCTTCTAAATCGTAGGTCTTTTCACTTTTGATAATGGTTTCTTTTAGTGTACAAACGACACTTTCTGTGGTAATCATACGGTTACCGATCCCTTCATAAGGTATGTAAAAACTGCATAACAGGTGTGGCATTCAAATCGGCTTTGCCTTCAGCGGGAAGCACGATGACGGTAATTCTGTCTCCCGCATCGTTCACTTTTAAAAGCGATGCCTCTTCCAAACTTTTAAGCGCCACTATCAACTGCGAAAGTCGCATATCTGCGCCCGCCGCATACCACAACTGTTCGACCGTTCCCGTCCAACTGCCTGCCGCGTGAAGCAGACGATACAGCGCCGTTACGTGTGCACGTTCGGGAACGCAGGCGACAGCATGATCCACCGCCTCGCCGCGAAGCAAGGCTTCCACCCGTGCCGATTCATCCAAAAACACATCTTGATCGGTTTCGGCAAAGTGGATATCCTTAATAATGACCGAAGGTGTGACCACCCCACGGAACTCGTTGCGTTCCAGCGTGACCGCCAAATGCAGTTTTGTGCCGCACGGCACGGGAAACTCAGCGGGCGTGGTTTGAAATTTCATGGCACTCATCATCACGCCGTCCCGCGAAAAGGCCAAGCGCAAATGCCGCCCGTTCCCCACAGGCGTGATGTTTTCCAGCCGCATATCCGACAATTGAAACACGGGCGACGGATTGCCGCTGCCAAACGGTTCCAATGCGGCGATCAACTGCAGTTTTTCCACATCCACCTGACCGGGCCGCAGTTTGAAATCCAATCGCAACACCGGTGTGGGCATCACGGGATACTGTGCAGCCGCATAACGGTTGATGCGGCGGCGAAATTCCGCCACGTGTTCGGTTTTCAGCGTCACACCGGCGGCCAATTCGTGTCCACCGTAATTTTCCAACATATCATTGCAGGCGGTAAGAGCATCAAACAGCGAAAACCCTTCAATACTGCGCCCCGAACCGTGAGTAACGCCCCCATCGGCATTGAGCACCAAGCACGGCTTTCCGTAACGCTCCAACAGGCGGGCGGCAATGATCCCCACCACACCGGGATACCAATTATCCCCTTCCACCACCAACACACGATCCCGCAAAAGGGCGGGTTCACGTTCCAGGCGGGCGGTAACCTCTTCCAAGATCTCCGCTTCCACCGTTTGACGGCGGGCGTTAAGGGTTTGTATTTCTCCCGCCAAGGCGGCAGCTTCGGTCACATCCTGCGAAAGCAGAAGTTGTGCCGCTTTTTGCGGTTCACCCATGCGTCCCGCGGCGTTGATGCGGGGCGCCAGCGAGAACAGCGCCACCGAAGAGGTAACGGTTTTATCCGCCACCCCTGCCGCTTCGGCCAGGGCACGAAGTCCCACCCGTTCGCCGCGATTCAGCACACGCAACCCTTCCCGAACAAGCAGGCGATTTTCTCCCGTCAGCGGCATCACATCCGCCAAAGTGCCGATCGCCACCAGATCGGCAAAGGCCGAAAGCATCGCTTCCTCGTCCCCTTCCAGGGCACACACCAGTTTGAACGCCACTCCGACACCGGCGTAATCCTTAAACAAACTACCGCAATCCGCACGGTGCGGATCCACCACCGCCACCGCATCGGGCAACACTTCCTGCGGCTGGTGGTGATCGGTCACCACCACGTCGATGCCCAGTTCCTTCGCGTGGGCCACCGCCTCCACCGCGGAGATACCGTTATCCACCGTGACGATCAGCCGCGCACCTTGTGCGGCCAGCATATCCACCGTGCACGCACGTAAGCCGTAACCTTCATCCTCCCCTTCCCGTTTGGGGACACGATAAAACACATCGGCGTTTTTTTCGCGCAAATAGGTGTACAGCAACGCGGTCGCAGTCACGCCGTCGGCATCGTAATCACCGAACACGGCGATGCGCTCACCGCTGTCGATCGCTCGCTGAATTCGTTCCACCGCCGCATCCATATCTTGAAATCCGAAGGGATCGTCCCGCAACTCACCGCCAAGCAAAAATGCCTCGGCTTCGGCGGCATCTTCCACACCGCGTTGAGAAAGCATCAATGCCAAAAAAGGGTGTAACCCGCAGGCTTCCGCCAAAGCGGCGGCGCTGTCTTTATCCAGCGGTTCGGTTACCCACCGTTTAAAAGCCATCGGTATCCCTCCCAAATACATAATAATAATTTATTATACTACTTTTCCGTAAAATATACAACTACTCCGCGGCAAAAAAACAACAAAATCCGCAAAAAATAAATTTAAAAAAATTGTATTTAGGTGTTCCCTTTTTTGCGTTTTTGCTTTATACTAACAATGTACAAGATTAAACCGTCAATGTGAAAGGACGATTTTTATTATGTCGCAGGATCTGTTGCAAACCGTACGCCGAGTGCATTTCACAGGCATCGGCGGTTCAGGTATGTGCCCGCTGGCAGAAATGCTGTTGGCATTGGGATATGAAGTGAGTGGATCGGACGATTATGCTTCGGACAACTTGAAGCGGATGCAATCACTCGGCATCCCCGTTTCTTTGCCGCTGGCGGCAGGCAATGCCGATCACGCGGAATTGGTGGTATATACTGCCGCCATCCGCACCGATCATCCCGAATTGGCCGCGGCCGCAGCCAAAGGTATTCCGCTGATGGAACGCGCCACCTTTTTGGGACTCATCACCCGCCGTTATCCCCACACCGTATCGGTAGCAGGTACCCACGGCAAAACGGGCACAACGTCCATGGTATCGCAGATTCTGTTGCAGGCAGATCTGGATCCCAGCATCTTTATCGGTGGGCGATTGCCTTTGATCAACGCCAACGGGCGTGCGGGCAAAAGCGATTGGATGGTGTGCGAAGCATGCGAGTTCCTTGACCATTACTTGAATATGAAGACCTCGGTCGCAATTATTTTGAACGTGGATGCGGATCATCTCGACTATTTCGGAGATCTGGACGGTGTCATTGCCTCCTTCAAAAAGTTTGCAACGGGTGCCGAACAATGCGTGATCGCCAACGCGGACGATGCTCCTACCATGAAAGCGGTGGCGGACATTCCCGCCGAAAAACTCATCACTTACGGACGTGACCTTTCCTGTGATTGGAGTGCCCAAAACATCGGCACACACGGCGGGGCATTCGGGGAATACGATTTATACCGCAACGGCGTGTTTTTTGCCCACATCCGTTTGGGTGTACCGGGTGCACACAACGTGCACAACTCCATGGCGGCGGCCGCCGCAGCGTTTCTTTGCGGCGCCACAGCCGAGCAGATCGCAACGGGACTCGCCTCCTTCCGCGGCGCGGGACGGCGATTTGAATTTTTGGGCGATGCCCGTGGCATCACGGTGGCAGACGATTACGCCCACCATCCCACCGAGATCATCGCCACTTTGAAAGCCGCGAAATCTCTGCCCTATCGCCGCGTGTGGGCGGTGTTCCAACCGTTCACCTATTCCCGCACCAAACGTTTGCTTTCGGAATTTGCCGAAGCCCTTTCGCTGGCGGACGAAGCGTTGGTGTGCGATATTTTGGGTTCGCGCGAACAGGATGCGGGAGACGTTTCATCCAAGGATATCACCGATCGCATGCAAAACGGGCGGTATCTTCCCACCTTTGAGGACGTGATCGCGTATCTGCAAGAAAATGCAACCGATGGTGACTTGGTACTCACAATGGGCGGCGGCAACGTCTACAAATGTGCACAGCAATATTTGAAAGCGTTACAAGACACCGAATAAAGCAGAAAGATAGCGGAGCACAGAGAAATCCGCTGTCTTTCTTATTTACTGCCATAGATATAGGAATTCATAATATCCGCAAAGATATCGTTCAGTTCCGTCGGCACGTCAAACAACGTGACCGTGTCGTTACTCCAAAATGCCAAGGCATACTGTCCGTTATACGTACACACGTCGCACAGCGGACGGGTGAACCAGCCGTCCTCGCTGGTGGAATACAACTCGATGGAAAAATCACAGTTGATTCCATCTACCACACGCGGCTCAACGGAAGTGAGCACGTGCCGCACCGTATTTTTCTGCACCTCGGTCAACACGTAATTGACAGGAAAGTACTTATCTGTTTGTGCATCATACGCATAATACGTATACCGCATATCGATCAAGGTGAACCCCTCTTCGATCCGTTGCGACAATTGCTCATAATCTTCTTCCAAGCAGTAATACGTACCTTGCTCTCCGATGATGCGTTTATCCTCGCTGATGAGCAACATCGTTTCATAGAAATAGTCCTTCAACAGCACCGGCACGTCGGTTTCGGTAAGTGTTACCACTTCGGCGTCATACCCCATCGGCGGGGTGAATTCAGGACAATACGGAAGCGGGAGGTAGATCTTGCCGTCCAGCAACAACGAGCCGTCCTCTTGACGGATCGCGTGATGGGCGCGGGCACGGTCGAGTTCTTTACACCCACTCATGCCAACGCAGAGCAGCAGGACGAGCAACAGGCAAATGCCGCGTTTTACGATCGTTTTCACAGCAACCCCTCCTTATTCCAAATTCAGACGGCGGCGAAGGATATGCCGCGTCAAAAATGCATACGCCGTGCCGAGCAACCCTTCCCACACGATGAACCCGCAGAAGATCCAATGGAACGCTTCTTTAGTGTAGCAAATGAACCAATTTTCAAAGAACAAAAGCCAGCTTTCCGGCACCACGAAACCAATCACAATAACTACCGTGCCGAACACCTGTGTGATAAGATAATACACAAAAAATGCCGCAACCGCCATCAGCACGCGGTTTTTATTGGACAGTTGCCCCACCGACATACAGGCATAATACAAAAGCAGGGTGGTCATCAGCAAAACAGCCAACAGCACCGTTAACTCCGCAACGTAAAACGCCAGATGTGCGCCGACTTCATCGACCAACACGCGCCACAAATAGCCGATGGCTTTGCCCACTTCGCAAAGCACATCCCCCATTGTGATGATACACACCGAAAGCAGTACCGTAACGGCGGTGGCAGCATAAAACAACATAGCGGTAAACAGTTTGGTGAGAATGTGCTGCGTGGGGGTTACAGGCAGCGTGAAGGATAAATATCCTTCGGCGGTAAACAGGTTTTTATAAAACCGTACCACCGAAAACACAAAGGTAAGTCCGATCGCTACCACCACCGCCACCACGTAGGCAATGATGGAGGATATGTTGATGATGGTATACACGGCAGAATCCGCTTCAAACAGTTGAATCAACCGTCCGAGCAGCGCCATACCGAGCAACACGATCTGCATCGGAATCCACACACGAAGATACGCTTCTATCTCGTGCTTATACAACTTCTTTACCATCGGAACACCTCCCGGAACAATTCGTCCACACTCTTCCCGCTTTCTTCCCGAATGCTGTCCACCGAACGATGCATCAACAGTTTTCCGTTTTGCAAGAATAACACCTCATCCAACACCTGTTCCACGTCGGCGATCAAATGGGTAGAGATCAGCACCGTGGCATCGGGGTTATAGTTGTTGATGATGGTGGAAATGACGTAATCACGTGCGGCGGGATCCACCCCCGCGATGGGTTCGTCCAGCACGTAGAGTTTGGCGTTGCGGCTCATCACCAGAATGAGGCACACCTTTTCTTTGTTGCCTTTAGACAGGGTTTTTAGACGGCTTTCGGGCTTGATGCCGAGATGATCCAGCATTTGATACGCCAACTCGGCACGGAAGTCCGCATAAAAATCCGAAAAGAACGCCACCATCTGCCGAATGGTCATCCACGAGTTCAAATAACTGTTATCGGGCAGATAGGATACCATCGTTTTGGTTTCAACACCGGGGGTGTGTCCTGCCACACGCACCTCCCCTGCCGTGGGGGTCAACAATCCGTTCACGATCTTGATGAACGTGGTCTTACCACTCCCGTTAGGGCCTAAAATGCCCACGATCTTGCCGCTTTCCAATGTGAAACTCACGTCATCCAACGCCGCCACCGCGCCGTATCGCTTGGTGAGTCCCACGCATTCCAACAATACGCTCACAATAATTCCTCCTTTTCCGACAGCCATGCCGCCACATAGTCTTTCACCGCATCGGCGTTCATGCCGAGTGTTGCCATCTCTGCAAAGTAGACGGCTGTTTTTTGTTGCCACAACTTTCGCAACGTGTCACGCGCAGAAGAAATATCCTCTGCCACATACCAACCCGAACCGCGCACCGAATAGAGTATCCCCTGCTGTTCCAGCATTTCAAACGAGCGCTGTACCGTGTTGGGATTCACCCCCGCCGAAAGTGCGACATCCCGCACCGAAAGCAAGCGCTCTCCTGCGCGAAATTCACCCACCGCAATGCGCAAACACACCTGTTCGCCGATCTGCGGACACAGCGGCTTGGATTTATCCAGTTCCCACTTCACACCGTCACCTCCTGTTCGCAAGTGTACTACCTTACTAATACAATAATACAATTTTCAAAGCGGTTTGTCAATACCTTTTTAAAAACAAAAAAACCACCCGATTCGTTCTTTCAAATCGGGTGGTTTTTATGCTCATTATAACCGTTCCAGCACTTTCAGCGCCAAGGCGCGGGCGTGGATCAAGCGACTTTCCGCATCCAGCGTGGTGCACGCCACACCGATGCAGATCACGTGTTTTTCGGCGGCAACCCACAGTTCCCCGCTTTCACCGCACCAGTACGCCCCTGCACCCAGGTTCGGTGCCGACGTCAACGTTCCCGCAGCATAACGGGCGGGAATGGTGCTGAGATATTCTTCTGTGCTGACCGCCGGTTCTTCCACCATCAGCCAGATCTGCGTGGTGTAATCCGCCGAGGTGAACAGCCACACCGAATCGTGTTCTTGCAACATTCCTTCCCCGAAGTTCACGGTGGGGATAGCCGCCGACACGTCCTCGTGCGTCAACAACGAGGCAAGATCGATCGTTTCGGGCACTTCAGGTTCCCACGAGGATTTCTTATCGTCGTCCGAAGGTTCGTCTGACGGTTTGTCACATCCCGCAAGGCAGAACAGCATACACACCGAAAGTAACAAGGCCAACCATCGTTTCATACACACACATCCTTTCCTTTACAGTTTACCATAATTCAAGTGAATTGAAAAGGGGAAATTTTCAGCAATCGTTGCGCAACAGATCGTCGTAAGTTTCCCGTTTCACCGCCACGGCGGTTTCGCCGTCGCGCACCATCACGACGGGCGGTTTCGGATAACGGTTGTAGTTTGAAGACATGGAGTAGTTGTACGCGCCCGTACACAACACTGCCAGCACGTCCCCTACATTACAGGGTTGCAACGGGGTGTCCTCCTGCAACAGGTCACCGCTTTCACAGCAACGCCCCGCAATGGTCACCCGTTCACTCGCCTCTTCATTCGCACGGGCGGCGATCACCGCGGTATAATCCGCCTGATACAAGGCGTAACGCGGGTTATCGCACATGCCGCCGTCCACACACACGTATTTGCGCACCGACGGAATGTCTTTCACACTTCCCACGGTATACAATGTCACACCCGCGTGCGCCACCACGGCGCGACCGGGTTCAATTACGATCTTCGGCAACGGGAAATCCAGCGAAGCCGCATATTCGTGCACCGCCGCCGCGGTCCATTTCATGTATTCGGTGCAGGGCTTTGCGTGATCATCTGCCGTGTACGGCACACCGAATCCGCCGCCGACATCCAACTCGCCAAGCGTCACACCCGTTTCGGTGCGGATATCCCGCAGGAAAGTGAGCATCACCCGCGCCGCATCACGGAAGGGCTGTTCATCAAACACCTGCGATGCCACATGACAATGCAACCCGCACAGCGAAAGCGAAGATTTGGCCAGCGCGGCTTTCACCGCCTGCATCGCCTCTCCTGTTTCCAAGGTAAATCCGAATTTGGAATCGATCTGCCCCGTCATAATGGAACTGTGCGTATGTGCATCGATACCGGGCGTGATGCGCAGATACACCGACGCTACGGTGTTCAGCCGTTTCGCCACATCCGCCACACGCGCAAGATCGCACGCATCGTTCACCACGATGCGTCCCACACCGTGTTTCACCGCAAGTTCAATTTCCTCTTCGGTTTTGCAACTGCCGTGCATCACGATACGCTCGGCAGGAAACCCCGCTTTCAGCGCGGTGTACAGTTCACCGCCGGAGGACACATCCACACCGCACCCCTCTTCGGCAGCGATGCGAAACATCCGCGAAAACCCGCAGGCTTTGCTGGCAAATGCCACCATGCCGCCGTTTTCGTAATTTTCCTCGATGGAACGCTTAAATTCCCGCAACATCGAACGGATAACGTCCTCGTTCATCACGTACAACGGTGTGCCGTACTGTCGCACCAACGACAGCGTGTCCACGCCGCCGACTGTCAGATGTCCTTCATCATTGACATCCACACCCATGGGTAAAAACATAACATTCACCTTATTCTTCCGTAACACTTTCCAATATCTCACGCAGGGTATCCACGCCTTCGCCCGTCACCGCGGAAAACGGCACCGTCAACACACCTTCGTATTCTTCAAACACCTTCGCCATCACAGCCTCGGCGGCGGCGCGCTCTCTTTTGTTGAGTTTATCCGCTTTGGTCATCACCACGATGAACGGGATACCCGCCGCAACGAAATATTCGATCATCTGGCGATCTTCCTTAGAAGGCGGGTGGCGCATATCCACCAGTTGTAATACCAAGCGCAAATCACGATCGGCATCGAAATAGCCTTGAATCAGTTTGTTCCAACGCTTGCGTTCGGCATCCGACACCTTGGCATAGCCGTAACCCGGCAGATCCACCATGCGCATACCGTCCAAGCGATAAAAGTTGATGCTCGCCGTCTTGCCGGGCGTGGCGCTGGTGCGCGCCAGTCCCCGCCGTTCCACCACACGGTTGATAAGCGAGGATTTCCCCACGTTGGAACGCCCTGAAAACGCCACTTCGGGCAGGTCATCGAGAGGAAGCTGTTCTGCGAGCGCTGCGGTAATTTCAAAGTCCGCGATTTTCCAGTTCACGGCTATCCCTCCTGAGTGCCATGTTCAGTACCGTATCCATGTGAGAAACCGGCACAAACTCAATGGTATCTTTCACGGCGGCGTCCACTTCGGCCAAGTCTGCCTCGTTCTCCTGCGGGAGCAACACCGTGTGCATACGGCGGGTATACGCCGCCATGCTCTTTTCCCGCAGACCGCCGATAGGCAATACCCGTCCGCGCAGGGTGATCTCCCCTGTCATAGCCACGTCGTGGCGCACGGGAATTCCCGACAGCGCCGACACCATGGCCGTGGCCATTGTCACGCCCGCCGAAGGCCCATCCTTCGGCACCGCGCCTTCGGGTACGTGCACGTGAATATCCTTGGTTTTGTAAAAATCCGCATCAATGCCCCATTCGGCAGCACGGGAACGCACGTAACTCATCGCCGTGCGGGCGGATTCCTTCATCACATCACCAAGCGAACCGGTGAGTTCCACCTTGCCGCTGCCTTCCAACACCGCAACTTCGACCTGCAACATTTCACCGCCGACGGATGTCCACGCAAGGCCGTTCACCACACCCACTTCGTCAGCCGCAGCAAGCGCATCGGGCTTGTACTTCACGGGACCCAAAAACTCCGCAAGATCTTTCACGGTAACGGATTTTACCTCGCCCGCCACAATACGTTTGGCCGCTTTGCGGCAGATATCCGCCAGGCGGCGCTCCAGTTTACGCACACCCGCTTCACGGGTATAGCCGTCAATGAGGCGGCGAATCATATCGTCCGACAGCCGCAACTGACGCGTCACAAGACCGTGGCGACGGCGCTGTTTTGGGAGCAAATGCTCTTTGGCAATGTGAAACTTCTCTTCCGCCGTGTAACTGGACAGCGTAATGATATCCATACGATCGGCCAACGCTTCGGGAATCTCCGACGCATCGTTGGCGGTGGTGATAAACAGCACCTCCGACAGGTCAAACGGCAGTTCCAAATAATGATCGGTGAAGGTCACGTTCTGTTCGGGATCCAGCACTTCCAGCATAGCCGCCGCCGGATCACCGCGGAAATCGTGCCCCAGTTTGTCGATCTCATCCAACAAGATCAACGGATTGCAACTTTTCGCTTTGGTGACAGCCGCAATAATACGGCCGGGCATGGAACCTATGTATGTCTTTCGATGGCCGCGAATTTCCGCTTCATCGTGTACGCCGCCGAGCGACACCCGCACGTAGCGGCGTCCCATCGCCTCGGCAATGGAACGGGCCACCGAGGTTTTTCCAACACCCGGAGGACCCACAAAACAAAGGATCTGCCCGCGCATTTCGGGCGACAGCACCCGCACCGCCAAGCTTTCCACAATGCGGTCTTTCACCTTTTGCATGCCGTAATGGTCACGATCCAACACACGGCGCGCTTCGGCAATATCCAACGCATCTTCGGTGCGTTTGCCCCACGGCAAAGCCAGCACGGTATCCAAATACCCGCGCACCACCGCCGCTTCTTGTGAGCCGGACGGCATCTTCACCAGTTTGTCGCATTCCTTCAGCAACTTTTCGCGCACCTCATCGGGCAAGGGCAGCGATTCCACCGTGCGGCGGTAACCGCCTGCTTCTTCGGTGGGGTTATCCCCTTCTCCCAACTCTTCCGCGATCGCACGCATCTGCTCACGCAGATAGTAATCTTTCTGGTTTTCGTCCATTTGCGTATGTACGCGATCGTGGATCTTATTTTCCAGTTTCAGCACCGCGGTTTCATGCTGCAGAAATTCCAACATCTTTTCCGCGCGGCGTTCTTCCGACATGGTAGCCAGAATATCCTGCTTTTGCGCCTCTTTCAGCGGGAGAGCGTAGGCAATGTGATCCGCAAGTTGACCTGCATCGTCGATCACCGCCGCCAGAGAAAACGCCTCATCCGACACCGTGGGGGCATGATCGGCATATTCATCCAAATACCGACGGCATTCCCGCACGAGTGCTTCCTCTTGCAACGGATCGGCAATACGGCGCGTCTGTGCCTCTTTGGTCAGCGCCAAAAAATACGGTTCTTCCTGAATCACGTCCTGCAGACGGGCACGATACAATCCCTCCACCATCACGCGGAGATTGTCGCCCGGCAAACGCAATACCTGCCGCACACGCGCCACAACACCCACCGTGTAGAGTTGCTCTTCGGTCGGCTCTTCTGCTTGGGAATCCCGCTGAGTCACCAAAAACAGCGTTTGATCGTGATTCATCGCAGCGCTGAGCGCCTGTACGGAGCGTTTGCGCCCCACATCGAAATGCATTTCCATATCGGGAAACACCACCAGACCGCGCAATGCGATCATCGGCAATGTTTGCACACGGGAAATACGTTTTTGAATGGCCATAGTGTATCCTCTTTCAAAAAAGATGAGCAGACGGCTTTTTAAAGCCGTCTGCTTTCCATGCGATTTTACGCCGTATTGCGGCGTTTGGGGGTAGCTACACGCCCCTTTACGGTCGCTTTCAGCTTAACGGGCTTCTTGTCGGGATTGCGCACAAGTTCCGGTTCGGCACCGTTGTTCACACACGCTGCGGTGACCGTCACCGTTTCCACCGTGTGATCCGACGGGATGTTGAACATCAAGGTGTTCAGCACCCCTTCCATCACCGAACGCAGACCGCGCGCACCGGTATTCAGCGTCATTGTTTTTTCCGCCACCGCTTGCAAGGCGTCTTCGGTGAAATTCAGCGTCACGCCGTCCAGCTCAAACAGATATTGATACTGTTTCAAAAGCGCGTTTTTCGGCTGACTCAAAATTTGCACCAACGCATCCGCCGTGAGCGCTTCCAAGGTGGTGATAACGGGCATACGCCCCACCAATTCGGGAATCAAGCCGAACCTCACCAGATCTTGGGGCGTCACCTGTGCGAGCAGTTCGGACAGGTCGCGATCTTTTTTGGAACGCACCGTGTTGCCGAATCCGATCGCACCCGATTCCAAGCGCTTTTCGATGGTCTGCTGAATCCCGTCAAACGCCCCGCCCAAAATGAACAGAATGTTTGACGTATCGATCTGAATAAACTCTTGCTGCGGGTGTTTGCGTCCGCCGCCCGGCGGGACGTTTGCCACCGTGCCTTCCACGATCTTCAAAAGGGCTTGTTGCACCCCTTCACCGCTGACATCGCGGGTGATGGAAGGATTTTCGCTGCGGCGAGAGATCTTATCGATCTCATCCACATAAATGATGCCGCGCTGTGCCCTTTCCACATCGAAATCCGCCGCTTGGATCAGGCGAAGAAGAATGTTTTCCACATCTTCGCCCACGTAACCCGCTTCGGTCAACGTGGTGGCATCTGCAATGGCAAACGGCACATCCAAAATCTTGGCAAGCGTTTGTGCCAACGCCGTTTTCCCCACGCCCGTAGGGCCGATCAACAGCACGTTGCTCTTGCCGATTTCAGTTTCGCCGTTACCGAAATAAATGCGTTTGTAATGATTGTATACCGCCACGGCCAGCGCCGTTTTGGCCGCATCCTGTCCGATAACGTAGTCATCAAGTCCCTGCTTGATCTCCTGCGGTTTAGGCAGTTGAATGCTGGTGGTTCCGGTGTTCTGCGGACGCGGGGGCGGATTGCCGTCCGACAAAATACTGCCGCACAGTTCCACACATTCGTTGCAGATATACACACCGGGACCCGCGATCAAACGGTACACTTCCTCCTGTGTTTTGCCGCAGAAGGAACAGCAGATCGGTTTGGTTTCCTCGTTTCTGGGCATAGCGTGTATCCTCTCTTACCCGCGCTTGCTGATGACCTTATCCACAAGGCCGTACGCACAAGCCTGTTCAGCAGTCATATAATTATCGCGATCGGTGTCCCGTTCGATGGTTTCCAGCGGTTGACCGGTCATTTCAGACAGCAGTTGGTTCATACGCCCGCGAATAAACAAAATGTGATCCGCTTGAATCTTGATGTCACTCGCCTGCCCGCGCGCACCGCCCAACGGTTGATGGATCATGATCTCGCTGTTGGGCAACGCCATACGCTTGCCTTTTGCACCCGCCGCCAGCAGGAACGATCCCATGCTCGCCGCCATGCCGATGCAGATGGTGGACACGTCGCACTTGATAAATTGCATGGTGTCATAGATCGCCATACCCGCCGAAATTGATCCGCCGGGGCTGTTGATATACAACTGGATATCCTTGTCGGGATCCTGACCTTCCAGATGAAGCAACTGCGCCACCACCAACGAAGCAGTCGCATCGTTCACCTCATCACACAACATGATGATGCGGTCATTCAACAGACGGGAGAAGATGTCGTAACTGCGTTCGCCACGACCGGTCTGCTCCACTACATACGGTACCAAACTCATATCTGCCACTCCTATCCAAAATCGAGTAGGGTAAAAAGCGCCGACACGCGCCGCAAAAGGCGCGGTCGGGCTTTTCGGTTTCCCTAATGCAACAAGTATACCCTTTTCGCCGCAAGGTTAAACAACGATTACTTGCCGGCGTTCTCTTTGAGGAAGTCCAGCGCCATCTTCAGGCCCAGATCCTTGGCTACGGCATCCGCCGCCACAAGCGCCTTTACGCGCTCCACATCCAATTTATACATATCCGCCATGCGGGCATATTCCGCTTCGATCTCCTCTTCGGACGCGGTGAGGTTTTCGAGCGCCGCGATCTTTTCAAGCGCCAAGCGGCCCTTCACCTGCTGTTCCGCCTGCGGACGGAAGTTCTGGCGCAACGCCGCTTCGTCCATGCCGGTATACTGCAGATACAGTTTCATATCCATGCCCTGCGCCTGCAGACGATAGGCAAAGTTGTTAACCTGTTCGGTCACCTCGTTTTCAAACATCGCTTCGGGGATCTCGGCGGTCATACCTTCCACCAGCTTATCCATCAGCGCGTTTTCAAACGCGGCATCCGCTTCGTTCTTGCGGCTTTCCGCCAACTTCGCTTTCAGATCCGCCTTCAGTTCATCCAGCGTATCAAACTCGCTGCAGTCCTTCGCGAACTCATCGTCCGCCACCGGCAGTTCCTTCGCTTTGATCTCGTGCAGTTTGCACTTGAACACAGCGGCCTTACCCTTCAGTTCTTCTGCGTGGTAATCCTCGGGGAAGGTAACGTTCACATCGAACTCTTCGCCCGCATTCTTGCCCACGATCTGCTCTTCAAAACCGGGAATGAATTGACCGGAACCCAGCACCAGGCTGTAATGCTCCGCCTTACCGCCGTCGAACGCCACGTCGTCTACGTAACCGTCAAAATCGAAATCCACCGTGTCGCCCGTTTCGGCGGCGCGGCCTTCCACCGTCACCATGCGGGAGTTGCGATCCTGCAACTTCTTCACTTCGTCCTCAACGTCCGCATCGGTAACTTCTTTTTCCTCGCGGGTGATGTCCAAGCCCTTGTAGGCAGCCAACGTCACTTCGGGTTTCACGGTGATGACCGCTTTGAACACCAGACCTTCAGCACCCACCGACACCACATCGAGGTCGATCTTATCTTCCACATACTCATACTCGGATTCCTTGATTGCAGCATCCAACGCATCGGGATAGATGTCGTTCATCGCATCCTCATAGAACACCTCTTTGCCGTACATCTTCTCCACAAAAGCGCGAGGAGCCTTGCCGCGGCGGAAACCGGGGATGTTCAGCTTATCGATGTTTTTACGATATGCCGCTTCCACAGCCGCTTCAAATGCAGCCGCATCCACTTCGATCTCCAGTTCCACGCGATTGGTTTCTTTTTGATTTACAGATTTCAGACTCATGACAATTTCCTCCTATGTAATTTGACATTCCTGAAAATATATCAATGGCTATTGTAGCATATTTTTCGCGACGATGCCATAGATTCCGAAAAAATTTTACAAAATTTTCAACGGCTTAAAGCCCAAGGCGTCACCCGACACCAATTGAAAGCGAACGCCGTTTCTTTCGCCGCAAAACGCGTGCGGAATGGACGGGCCGTGCAAATGCCCATAGTAACAGCGGCGAATACTTTCCTCTTTCAACACCGTGAAGATCTCTTCGCACACCGCCTCCCGCGTGACGGGCGGATAGTGTAAGAACACCAACGGTTCGTACCCCGTTGCCTTCGCGGCACGGATGGAGGTCTGCAGCCGTCCGACTTCGCGCATCAGCACCTTGCGGTCGGCGTCGGCCTCCGCATCGTAAAACCAACCGCGTGTGCCGCACACCGCCACCCCTTCCGCCACCACCGCATCGTTATGCACGATACACAAGGTGGAAAAGCCGTGTGCTTCAAAATACGCATCCATCTTACGACGGGTACACCACCAGTAGTCGTGATTGCCTTTTAGGATCAGCTTGTTACCCGGCAGACGGTTTAAAAACTCGAAATCCGTCGTCGCCTCTTCAAGGGACATCGCCCACGATACGTCACCGGGGATAACCACCGTATCCCCTTCGCCAACCGTTTCGTTCCAATGCTGTTCCAAACGGGTTTGGTAATCCTGCCAACCGCGGAAGATATCCATCGGTTTGTCACAGCCGAGTGACAAGTGCAGATCCCCGATCACAAACAACGCCATATCGTCACTCCGTGATGTTCAGCATGCCGAACACCACCGTGCGCATGGCCGCTTTGTCGCGATCGCACACCTCACGGAAACGCACCGTTTTGCCGCGCAGATCCGCAAGAGGGGCAGGCACTTCACACGCGGTGAGCGCATGCAACGCTTCCACCTTTTCAAATTCGTCCAACTCTGCGACGTTACCGCCCAGCGCTTCCAACACGCTGGCAGAGAACTTGTAGGGGTTCGCGGTCGAAGCAATGACGGTGGGGGTGGTATCCCCCGTTTCGGCACGGTAATCACCGTACACTTTCACCGCCACAGCGGTATGGGTATCCAGCAGGTAGCGATGTTCTTCAAATTTCGCACGGATGGTAGCGGCGGCTTCCTCGTCGTCGCTGCAACCGGCATAGAACAAGTCGCGCACGCGGGACAGCAACGTTTCGGGCACGGTGTAACGGCCGCTTTCGTTCAGTTGTGCCATCAAGTCGCGGATGATCGCGTCGTCCCCGTCTGCCAGATGATACAAAAGACGCTCCAAATTGGAGGAGATCAGAATATCCATCGAAGGCGATGTGGTGGTGTAAAATGCACGGTTGCGATCATACACACCGGTGGTGAGGAAATCGGTCAGCACGCGATTGCGGTTGGAGGCGCAGATCAACTTTTTGATCGGCACGCCCATTTCACGCGCATAATACGCCGCAAGAATGTTGCCGAAGTTGCCCGTGGGCACCGCCACGTTGATAGGATCTCCGTTTTGAATGGTGCCCGCACGAAGCAAGTCGCAGTAGGCCGAGATGTAATACACGATCTGCGGCGCCAAACGCCCCCAGTTGTAGGAGTTGGCGCT
>JAZSHJ010000098.1:0-14733 GCA_045533175.1 Acutalibacteraceae bacterium | reverse complement strand
AGCACCGAAGGATTGGGAGCAACAGTCCGGTGGACTGTTGCGTTCGTGAGAAGAGAATCCCCGCCAAAGAAAAGCAGGCGTTTAAAGAAAGGGTGACACACACCCCGTTGGGGTGTGTGCTTTTTGTTTTTGGCTTTAGAGGGGGATTCGAAACGAACTCCAATCGTGAGGTGCAAAGCACCGAAGGATTGGGAGCAACAGTCCGGTGGACTGTTGCGTTCGTGAGAAGAGAATCCCCGCCAAAGAAAAGCAGGCGTTTAAAGAAAGGGTGACACACCCCGTTGGGGTGTGTGCTTTTTGTTTTTGGCTTTAGAGGGGGATTCACCTTCGGCGAAATCCGTGTAATGTTTTTTGGTGGGTTACCCCCGTCATTTCATCTTGCGGTGAAACCGAAAGAGTTATGGTGACACACCACAACGGTGCGAGTTCTTTTTGCAAATGTTCTTTGTGTACTTGACATCCACACTTAAAAAAGGTACAATATATAGGATATAATATCGCGTTTGACACAGATTGTGGGGGTGTCTATGGCAAAGAAGAAGAAAAAGTGGATGCGGTTCCGCCACCGTGTGGTGCGCAACGTGGCGTATCTTCTGTTATGGCCGTATTCGCGTATCAAATACGGTATTCGTGTGGAGAGGTTCCGTGAACAGGGAAAACGCCCGTATCTCATTTTGTTAAACCACCAAACGGCGTTTGACCAGTTTTTTGTGGGTATGTCTTTTCGTGGTCCGGTATATTATCTGGCTTCGGAAGATCTGTTTTCCAACGGGTGGGTATCTTCGTTGATTCGCTGGTTGGTCGCGCCCATTCCGATCAAAAAGCAAGCGACGGATATTGCGGCGGTGAAAAAGTGTATTGCGGTGGCGAAAGAGGGGGGCACCATTGCCATTGCTCCTGAAGGCAACCGTACATACAGCGGCAAGACCGAATACATGAATCCCGCGATCGTGTCGTTGGTGCGCAAATTGGGGTTGCCTATTGCGTTGTACCGTATTGAAGGCGGTTACGGTGTGCAACCGCGTTGGAGTGACGGAACACGCCGCGGGGCAATGCGTTCCTATGTGTCCCGTGTGATCGAACCCGAAGAATACAAAGACCTTTCCAACGAGGAACTGCTCCGCTTGATCGAAGACGGGTTGTTCGTGAACGAAGGGGTGGCGGACGGCATCTTTCGTTCGGCGCGCCGTGCGGAATATCTGGAACGGGCGATGTACGTCTGCCCGAAATGCGGACTTTCCGTTTTTGAAAGCAATGGTAATGAGATCGTTTGCAAGCGTTGCGGATTGACTGCGCATTACGGCGAAGACAAGCGACTGTGCGGTGTGGGGGCGGATTTTCCCTTTGCCTTTACCACCGATTGGTACGCCTATCAACAGCAGTTTGTGCGAGATTTGGATCTTGCCAATTACACCGAAGAGCCGATGTATCGTGAACGAGCGCAACTGTCCGAAGTGTTTTTGCAACAGCGCAAACAGGTGCTTGCAGAGGACATTGCCGTTTCGCTGTACGGAGATCGCTTGGCGATCGGTGAGCAGACCTTCCCGTTTGAGGAATTGAGTGCGGTGACGGTGTTGGGGCGCAACAAACTCAATTTGTATCACGGCGACAAGGTGTTTCAGTTGAAGGGCGATAAACGATTCAACGCGTTGAAATACGTGAACATTTACCATCATTATAAGAATGTGAAAAGGGGTGAACCGTATGGAGAATTTTTGGGACTTTAACGTGTGGGGCAGTTGGAATCTGGTGGCGGTGTTGCTTATCAGTTTGCTGGTTGCCAATATGCTCAAACGCTCGATCCCCTTTTTGCGGGAATCGCTGATTCCCACGTCGGTGCTTGGCGGCGGTCTGCTTATCGTTGTGGCGGGTATTTATAAATGGGCAACCGGTGACGTGATGTTTGACACCGCCTTTTTCGGCAGCAAAGGTACGGTAAATTTGGAATTGCTTACCTACCATACGCTGGCGCTCGGGTTTATTGCCTCTACCTTTAAAAGCGGAAAAGGCAAAATGACCAAACAGCGCACGGCCGAGATCTTTAATACGGGCGTTACCACCGTTTCCACGTATTTGTTGCAGGCGATTCTCGGCTTATCCGTTTCGCTGGTTGCCGTTTTCTTGATGAAAGATTTTTTTGCGGCAGCGGGTGTGTTGTTGCCGTTCGGATACGGTCAAGGTACGGGACAGGCGCTGAACTACGGCAACATTTACGAAACCCAGTTCGGATTTGTGGGCGGCAAGAGTTTTGGCCTTACCATTGCGGCGTGCGGATTTATCAGCGCTTCGGTGGGTGGCGTTATTCACCTGAACATTTTGCGCAAACGCGGTGTTATCCTTAAAAAAGCAAAAGAAAAAGCCATTCAGTCCGAGGAGATTCAACACGAAAACGAGATTCCGATGCAGGAGAGCATGGATAAACTGACGGTGCAGATCGCGCTGATCGCCGTGGCGTACATTGTGGCGTATGCGCTGATGTTTTTGCTGGGTAATCTGTTGCCCGGTATGCGTGCGGTCATTTACGGTTTCAACTTCCTGCTTGGTGTGTTGACCGCCACCGTGGTGAAAGCGGTGTTGAAATGGATGAATAAGCGCAACTGGATCCATCGCGAATATACCAACGATTTTCTGATGACACGCGCCAGCAATTTCTTTTTTGATTTAATGGTGGTGTCGGGTATTGCGGCGATTCGTCTTGGTATTTTGGAAAAATACTGGGGTGTCATCCTCGTGATGGCCGTGGTCGGTCTGGTGAGCACTTATGCCTACAACCGTGTGGTGGCGAAAGCGCTGTTCAAAGACTATACGGAAGAACAATTCCTCACGATGTACGGTATGCTGACAGGCACGGCCAGTACGGGCATCATTTTGTTACGCGAGATCGACGGCGATTTTAAAACGCCTGCGGCGGACAATTTGGTGTATCAGAATTTCCCCGCCATTGTATTTGGTTTCCCGATGATGTTGCTTGCAACGCTGGCACCGGTGAAACCGTACCTTACATTGGGGATCTTCGTTGCCTTCTTCGCGGTGATGAATGTGATTTTGTTCCGCGAGAAGATCTTCGGACGAAAAAAGAAATGAGAAAAGCGGAGAAAACCACGTGTCGGTTTTCTCCGCTTTGTTGTAGGCGAACCTTTCCGATAGGTTTCCCACACCCTCCCCGGCGGCCAAAGGGACTTGCCGCCCCTTTGGGATCCCGTCAACTTGGGTGATAACCTGCCGATCTTTGCGCCGTTCGTCTTCAATCCCTAATCAGAACTCCCATACAGCGGGAGTTTCTTGCTTTTTTGCTCGCTTTATCGGATCTTTTCAAAATCCGCCGCACCGTGTTTGCACAGCGGGCAAATGAAATCTTCGGGCAGGGTGTCCCCTTCGTACACATATCCGCAGATTTTGCAGACGAAGCCTTTCTTGCCGTCGGTTTGCGGCTTCGGCTTCACGTTTTCTTGGTAATAGGTGTAGGTCATGGTATCGCGGTCGGACAGCACGCGCGCTTCGGTCACGTCGCAGATGAACATACCGTGGGTGTCGAGATCCACGTATTGTACCACCTTGAGCGAGAGAAAGGAGTTGATATACCGCGGCAAGAAGATGAGCCCGTTATCCGAACGCAGAGGTTCGCAATCCGCGAATTTGTCGGTGTTGCGGCCGCTGACGAACCCGAACTTTTCAAACACGGAGAACGGCGCATCCACCGTAAGGCAGTTGATGTTCATTTTGCCGGTTTGCTTGATAATGTGATGCGAGTAGTTTTCCTTGTTGATGGTCACGGCCACGCGGTTGGGGGTGTTGGTGACCTGTGTGACGGTGTTGACGATGAGACCGTTATCCTTCTTGCCGTCGTGCGAAGTGACCACATACAGACCGTAACCGATCTTGAACAGCGCGGACAGATCGTTCTTGTTGGCGGTGGCATCGTGTTGTGCCAAATAGTCGCGGCAGAGTTCTTCCGCAAGCGCCGTTACCGCAGCGCTGCTTTCCTCGTTCAACGCCGAACGGATCTTCACGCTTGTTTCGGCAAAGGTGAGGTTTTTGCACTTTTCCAGTTCACCGTGCATGATTTTGGCGGCCAGCGGTGCCCAACTGCCGTTTTCCACAAACGCTACCGTGCGATTGGCGAAGTTGCGTTCGGTCAGGTGATCGATAAATTCCCGCATGAAGGGGAAGATATCGGCGTTGTAGGTGGTGGTGGCAAGCACCAGTTTGCTGTAACGGAACGCATCTTCCACCGCTTCGGCCATATCGCAACGTGCCAGATCGTTTACCACGACTTTCGGGCAACCGTTTTGACGCAATGCGTCTGCCAGCTGCATCACCGCTTTTTTCGTGTTGCCGTATACCGAGGTGTAGGCGATGACGATGCCTTCCTCTTCCGGCTGATAGCTCGACCACGTGTTGTAGAGATCAAGATAGTAGGCGAGATTTTCAGTCAACACGGGACCGTGCAGAGGACAGATGATCTGAATGTCCAGTCCCGCTGCTTTTTTGAGCAATGCCTGCACCTGCACACCGTATTTGCCCACAATGCCGAAATAGTAACGGCGCGCTTCGCACGCCCAATCCTCTTCTGCATCCAATGCACCGAATTTGCCGAAACCGTCTGCCGAAAACAGCACTTTATCGGTGTTGTCGTATGTTACGATAACTTCGGGCCAATGCACCATCGGGGCGGTCACAAAGGTGAGCACGTGACGGCCGAGGGAGAGCGTATCACCTTCGCCCACCACCACTTGCCGATCGGCAAAATCCGTGCCGAAGAAGTTTTGCATCATGATGAATGCTTTGGAAGAGGCCACGATCTTCGCTGTGGGATACGCTTTTGTGAAATTCACAATATTGGCGGAATGGTCGGGTTCCATGTGTTGTACGATGAGATAGTCGGGGGTGCGACCGCCCAAGGCGTTTTGCAGATTGTCGAGCCATTCGTGGGTGAAATTCGCATCCACCGTGTCCATCACCGCGACCTTTTCGTCCATGATGACATAGGAGTTGTAGGACATACCGTTTGGGACGATGTACTGCCCTTCAAACAAATCAACCTTGTGGTCGTTTACGCCGATATATTTGATGTCGTTTGTAATTGTCATAATCGTATCACCTCGAGAAATAGTATACTTTGTTTTTTCGTTTCAATCAATACCATGCGATAATAATTTCAAAAAAATTATTGGAAAAAGAAAAGAACAGCGACCCGTGGGGCGCTGTTCTTTTCTTTTTGGTGAATTACAGTACCAACGAGGGGGCGGAATACACCCGTGCCGCCAGTTCCTGGTTGAGCATGTACAGGCTTTTGGGATCGGCACCGAACAGTTCCATTTTGGTGATCAGATCGTTGGCGTTGGTTTCCTCTTCGCCTTGCTCTTTCACAAACCAGTCAAGGAATTGCATGGTGCGGAAATCGCGCACTTCATACGCGGCGGCATAGATATCGTTGATGAGCGAGGTGACGTACTCCTCGTGTTCCAAGCCGGCTTTCAGCACGTCCATGTGGCAGGAAAATACCTTGTCGGGCTTGGCGATTGCTTCCAGCGTGACCTTTTGATTTTCGTTTTGCAGATAGGTGTAAAACAACATGGCGTGATCGCGCTCTTCCTGCGCCTGGATCTTATACCAGTTGGCAAATCCGTCCAATCCAACGTCTTCAAAATAGTTGGAGAAATCGAGGTATAAATACGCGGAATAAAATTCTTTGTTGATCTGTTGATTGAGCAGTTCGTGTACTTTAGCTTGCATGGGATAACCTCCTTAATATGAGTATGAATACAGTATAGCGCATCTTTGCGCAAAAAGCAACTATATCACCGTGACGATGATCTCCTTCGGATGGGTGATGCGGGGCGGGACGCCCTCTTCCATTTCGCACACCACCGTGCCGTAAGGTGTGAGCAGTTCGGCCCGCGCGCGGCGAAGCCCAAGCAACGAGGGGGAAAGAGTGATCTCCCGCATGCCTGCCGTGTGAACGGTGAGTCCCATCAACGCTTTGGGGAAGGAGTAAAGCGGGGTGCCGCCCCACGCGTGGCTGTGGTCAAAGCGGTAGCCGTCTTCGGGCGGGAAAAACCCTTCGATCAACCCTTTGGTACAGGCAAGTACGGGCGCTTTCCACCGTTCCAACAGCGGGCGGGTGTATTGCTCGCGCAAGCCCAAACGGAAGATCGCTTCAAACAAAAAATGCAAAAAATACGGTTGGCAATCGCCCTTGATCTCCTTGTTCATCACGCGATGAATGAGATCGGTCGCGGTGGCGGTATCACACACACCGAAGCAGGCGGCCAAAATATTTGCGTGGGGGAGAAAATAGCGTTTTTCGGTGTTAGAGGGTAACGCCCAACTCTCTGCGGTGGCGTTGGGGGTGTTCAGCCCCGCCGTGTAACACCGCCGTTCGGGATCGAACAACTGCGTATTGATGGCATGGCGCAGGGATTCCCGTGCGGCGAAGCACGCATTTGCTGCATCGGGTTCGTTTAACGCACCGTACACCGATGCCGCGGCATCCAACGCGCCGAAATAAAACATGTTGAGCACCGTTTGTCCCAAGGTTTTCGGGGGATGGTGCAGGGAATAGCCATCGACAAAAAGCCAGTCCGCAAACATGTAGTCGGGCGGGGTTTCCACCAGCCCGTTTGCGCCGAGATACCCTTTGAAACGTGCCAACAATTTTTCGAGTGCACGATGGCACCGGGTGAGCAACGTGATATCCCCCGTGAGCATGTATACGTCCCACAGCCAACACACCCAAATAAGGCTGTAGGTGGTGTGGAACATGCGCCCGTCTTCCCGCACGAGCAGTTCGGCCGTACGCAGTATGTCGAATGAGGCTAGACGCATGTCGCCGAAAGCAAACGGCGTCATCAAGCTTTCGATGTAGTAGTCCCCCGTGCATGCGAGTGGTTCGCAATGGCGGGTACTGTCGAGATGCAACGTTTGTCGACAGATCTTAAGGGTGTGGCGGCAGGTGTCCAGCACCATGTTCAATGCGTCGTCGTCGCAGGTGGTGTGGGCCTCTTCCGTTACGGGATAATGTGTCACGATAAACGCGACGGTGACGTCAAGCGGTGCGGCGGTGTGATTCAGGAACGTGGCGGTGATCTGTCCCGCGCTGTGCAGGGCAAAACCGCGATAGTCTGTGCCGTCGCACAACACCACCTCTTCGCGGCTGCCGTCTTCGCCCGCTTCGCTGAACGAGAAGGCGGCGTGCACCGTGCCCGCACCCGCACCTCGCACAGCAAGAATCCCGCCGTAGATGCGGTCGAGTTCCCACGTGTGTGTGATGCATTCACCCGCCGCTACCGTAACGGCGGCATTGGGTAACGGATAGCCATATTCCTCCCGCACGGGAATGGGGGCGGGAGTGGCCTGCCAAATATCGTGAAGCACTGCGGCGGGGGCAAACGGCACAGGCGCCCGTGTGTCGTCGAAGCAAAACGGGGCGGTGTGCGGCGTGCTTTTTCGCGCCTCCCAATCCGCACCGGTGCCCAGAGTGTGAGTGGTGCCGTCGGCGGTGACGGCCTGCGCCGTCACCATAAACCCGACCCGACCTTTGGAAAATTCGTACAGTTGTATCGGCATGGTCTGTACCCGTGCAAAAAACGCAAGTTCGCACACCGCGGGGGAAACGGTCACTTCGAAGGTGTAAAAATTATCCCGCGGAGTTTCATTGCCGATGAAGTCGCCTCCCACGCTCGGTGGGCCGGTCATGATGCAATCTCGGTTCAAAAACAGTTGAAATGCGGTGTCACCGCATGCTTGCACCGTGAGGGCGGTGACGGGGGTGTCGAACGTGTAGGTGCGGCGAAATTCGGTGACGGTGTAGTGTTTTGGATCGCCGCCCGCGGCATAGGGGCCGCAGGGAGCGTTTCCCGGAAGGCCGATCCATTGACTTTTCATGGGCTCACCTCATTGCTTGCCCACGCAAGAGGGCATCGTACACCGCGGCGCATTCCACCGTGATCTGCGGGGTTATCACATCGCTTGTGATGCGCCCCGCGGCCAGACAGGAAAGCATGTGTTGGATTTCGTATTCAAACCCGTTGCGCCACGATTGATGGAACTCTTCTGTGAGGCGGCGATCTTTATCGTACAGGCGCACGGTGTGTCCGCCGATGACGAAGGGAAATTGAATGAAACCGTCGCTGCCGGTCAACAGCGAAAATTCTTTGACATTGGCCGAAACGGAGCATTGAAGTGACACATCACAGGAGGGAAACCGCAAAATGAACGAGGCGCGCTCATCCACTCCCGTGACCGCATGGGGACGCCACATGCCGCACACATCGGTGATGGGTTCGCCGATCAGGTAGCGCAGAGGTTCAATGGCGTACACACCGATATCATACATTCCGCCGCCCGCCAAAGCGGGGTTTAAAAGGCGGCCTTCGGGGTTTTGATCGCAATGAAACCCCAGCGCTGCACAGGCAGAATGCAGGTGGCCGATGCGCCCGCTTTCCACCCATTCCTTGGCTTTTTGGTATTGAGGCAAAAAGCAGGACCACATCGCTTCCATTAAGAAGAGGTTGCGCGCGGCGGCTTCACGGAACACCTCTTCGGCATCCGCACGCGTCAGCACCATCGGCTTTTCGCACAGCACGTGTTTGCCGTGAGAAAGACACAACAGGATATTCTCTTTGTGGAAGTTGTGGGTGGTGGCAATGTATACGGCGTCGATGGCGGCGTTTTGCAACATCGCCTCATACGAATCGTAATGGGAAGGGACACCGCATCGCGCGGCAAACTCCGCCGCGCGGGAGGCAGAGGTGGAAGCGACCGCCGACACGACGGCCCCTTTTGCCTTCTTTATGGCATCGCAAAAGCGGGCGGCAATGTTGCCCGCCCCGATGATGCCGAAACGGCAAATCAACATGAAAAATCCTCCTGTCAGCGCGGATCTTTTTCCAAACGGTATTCCACCGTGAAAGGGGATTCTGTGGCATCCTGCACACGAAGCAAAACGGCGTCGCCCGCTGCCAGCGTGATGTCGATGCGTTCCACCGCGTCGCATAGCAGATGCTGTTGCCCCGTTTCACGGCTGACTTCATACAGTCGGTAGGATTTCTTCAAGGGGAGAGAAAGAGTTTTTTCTACCGTGAAGTCGCGGTTCAGGATCATCACGTAGTCGTTGCCGTAGGCATCGCAGAGTTCGCCTGCGGATACGCGGGCGGGAAGCGGTGCGGCAAAGATCGCGCTTTGCGCGATGTCATCGGCCAAACCTTCAAAGAAGGGGACGCCCGGCAACAGATCGTCCGAATGGAAGACAAAGCGATTTTCCAGCGCCATTAAGGTGTTGCCGAGTTTTTTGAATTCGCGGTGAATTTCTTTTTGCTGTTCAAAGAACGGGCCGCGGCCGCCGTCGTCGGTGATGACCGAATCCACCACCGTGAAGTGCTGTAATGCTTTTGCACCGTACATGGCGGCGGCATACATTTGCTCGCGTACCATCGGAAATTCAAAATGCGCGTATTTGTACAGGTTCATACCCAAGTAGTAAAACCACAGCGGCATTTGGTATGTGCGGCCGAGCAGGCGCATCAAGCCGAGATCACACCACACGAGCGAGTCATCGAGCTGGTGTTCATCGGTGTAGCGCGGCAGACCGATGGGATAATAATCCAGCGAGAGAATGGGCGGATCGATCACGGTGACGTAGCGTTCCAGATAATCCGCAAATTTCCCGTTTTCCCATTGGAACAAGTCGTTGTAACTCGGGATGGCCACCGTGAAGGGTAAGCGGGCGGGATCTTCTTTTTGGAACAGATCCACCACGCGGCGTGCTTCGGTCAGTTGCTCGTCTTTATACGGTTCGTCCCAGATGTAGTAGCCGTAGCAATGACGGTAGGGGCGGATGTGATCCGCCACCGCTTTTGCATCGTTCCACGGGCCGCGATCCAGGTGGTATTCCTGCATACCGCCGAAACGGGAAAAATCCTGAAACAGGATATCCACCTGCAACTCCTCGCAAATGCGCAGGGCTTCTTCCGCACGCTCGTGGGAAGCCCATCCCATTTCCAACAGATTAAAGCCGCAATCCGCACAGTTTTCCAACCCTTCTCGCAGGGAGGTGGTGTGGGCGCGGAAGGTGGAAAGGATGAAATTATCCTGTCGCCAGGTGCGGCGCGGGTTGCCGATGGGATAGCGGTTCAAAATGCGATGTTCCATACAGGACACTCCTTTATACTTCTACGGTTTCGGGTTGTGCTTCGGCGGGGGCGGAGGCTTTGTTGCGGCGATCGCGGACGAGCCACGGCAGATATGCAAGGAAGAACAGCAACGTGATGACGGCCGCCATCACGAGAATGCGCAACAGGAAATTCGGCGGGAGAATATCGAGCACCGAGGGGGTATCTTCCGGTTTGGCCATGAACAGGTAATTCGCCCCGGGCCCCAATACGGAGTTGGCAAAATACGCGAGTACGGCCATGGCCGCGAGTGCCGCATACGACTTTGCTGCGGAACGCAGCGTGGGACGCATTTTATGCACGAAGATCATGTAAAACACCGCAATATAACCCAACAGGTGTTCCGCCCAGAATTGGTAGTAACGGAAGCGAGTGGGGCCTGTGTAGGTGATGACGGTGGGGGTGATGAGCGCAAACAGCGTGCCCGAAAACAGCCAAAAATAAGAAATATCAAACAGCGTTTGGGATTTCCCCACCAACATGTAACTGCAAAAGATGACCGCCCATCCGCACACGGTGATGGGGAGGTGATCAATGGCGTTGGCACCGAGCGAAGGCATGGCTGTCAATCGCCAGAAATAGGACATTTCGGACAAGATCAGTAGGGCGGCCAGCGTGTAACGCACCGCCTTTTCACACCGCGCGGTGCGAAGCGGTTCGCGAAAGCGGCAGATCAGCAAGATCACCGCCACACCGAGCAGGATGGGCAACAGGTGTGCCAATGTGAAGTTCGTAAACTCCACCGTGTCGCCTTGCCCGAAGAAATAACGTAAACAGTCTTTCATACCGCCATCTCCCGAAAAATGTTTTATCAGAACAGGAACACCGACGCAAAACGACACGGTTCCTGTACACGATACCGTATAGTTATCTTATCATATTCTTGTTTAAAATGCAACTGCCGTCACACGCTGTATAACAGAAAAAGCCGTCCCTTTTGGGACGGCTAAGCGTGTCAAAAACCTCTCCGAAGACTAAAAAAATCGGAGGGAGGGGGTGTGTGCGGGGGAACCGTCAGGGTTTCCCCGCGCGTCGAGCGGGCAAAGTCCGCGGATAAACCCGTCCGCAGGCGGCAGACGGAGAAAAAGCCCGACGAACGTCGGACTTTTTTGACAGTCTGAGCCGTCCCTTTTGGGACGGCTTTCAAACCATTATTTTTTTCGGACGGGGAAGTGCTTCGGGCAATACAAAATGTTGCGGCACGCCGTTGCGGTAACGGATGTTTTGCTCGCCTTGAATAAGCGGCAGGAAATACTGTACCGCTTCGTCAGTTACGTCGTGTCCATCAGCGGTGATCCACTCTTTGGGTACGTATTTCACGTGGTTGGCCACGTTGCAGGCATCCACCGATTCCACACGGATGTTGTAAGGGCGGTCGGATACACGGTGGAACACCATCATTTTGCCCGATTCACCGCTTAACGCCGCTTTTACCGCCGCGCCGCCGATGCGCTCCGCTTCGGTAATATCCCGCTTGGAACTGATGTGAGAGGAACAACGCTGCATCACGTTCAGTTCAATGGAACGCACTTTGCAGTTCAGTTCCTGCGTGACGGCTTTTTCAAGTGCTTTGCCCACGCCCGCCAAATACTTGTGACCGAACACATCGTTTTTGCCGGATTGGAAATTCTCTTCCACTTCTGTGGGGTTAAGTTCCACCCCTTCGGATATGGCAACGATCACGGCGGGATAGGTTTTTTGTACTTCCTGTACATCGGCCAGAAATTGTTTGACCGAGAAGGAACACTCGGGCAGATAAATGAGATGGGGTGCCACCTCGCCGCACGCACGCAACACCGAAGAGGAAGCGGTAAGCCATCCCGTGTCCCGTCCCATGATCTCCACGATCGTGACCGAGGGGATGGAGTACACGCTGCTGTCGCGGGTGATCTCCTGCAGGGTGGTGGCGACGTATTTCGCCGCCGAGCCGAAGCCGGGAGTGTGATCGGTCAGCGGCAGGTCGTTGTCGATGGTTTTGGGAATGCCGATCACCGCAACATCAGTGCTGTGCGCTTTAAAATAACGGTCAAGTTTCATCACCGTGTCCATCGAATCGTTCCCGCCGATGTAGAAAAAGGCGCGGATATCGTGTTCGCGCAGGTGGCGGGTGATGGTTTCATACACGGGATCGCCGCTTTCGGGATCGGGCAACTTGTGACGGCAGGAACCCAACACGGTAGAGGGCGTTTGACGGATGAGTTCCACCTCGTCATCGCTGGTGATGATGTCGCAAAGATTGACAAAATTGTTGTAGATCAATCCTTCCACGCCGTTGACCGAACCGTACACCGTTTGAATGTCTTCGTATTTTGTGGCGTGGCGAAACACGCCGAGCAGAGAGGCGTTGATGGCGCAGGTGGGGCCTCCCGATTGGGCAACCGCTATGTTCATGGAAATTCCCTTCCTTTAATTCTGAAATTACTCTTGAATTTTACCACGAAAACCGACGAAATACAAGGCAGAAAAGACGAAAAACATAAAAACAGCAATTTTACGAAAAAGACAACCGAGCACGGCGGTGGTTTTGGTGGCTTTGGTAAGGAGGAGTACACCGTGTGGTTTGGGAAAGCGCTATCGGTTTTGAAAGCTGCCATGCCGCGCCCCGCGGTGTTTGGATGGTTTCATTTGTTGTGTCTTGCGCTGTCGATTGCCGTGGGGGTGTGGCTGGTTCGGCGGTTTCCCGCCCCGACCGAACGGCAGGTGCGGCGCGTGCTGTCGGTCACGGCGGTGATCTGCCTTTTGTTGGAAGTATATAAACAGGTCGTGTACAGTTTCACTTTTGACGGGGAACGGGTGATATTTGGTTATCCGTGGTATATCTTCCCGTTTCAGTTTTGCTCCACGCCGATGTATGCAGGGCTTTTGGCGGGGCTCACGCACGGACGGATGCACGAACGGTTCGCGGCATATCTCGGAAGTTACGCCGTGTTTGCGGGAGGCGCGGTGATGGTGTGCCCCTCCGAGGTGTTCACGAACATGATCGGAGTGAATTTGCAAACGATGGTGTGCCACGGTTCCATGATCTCCATCGGCATCTTCTTGCTGTGCGGCGGGTATGTCAAAACGGACATTAGCACCTTCAAAAAGGCGTTTTCCGTGTTTGTGATTGCTTTTCTCATGGCGGTAGTAATGAATGAGGCGGCCTATCACATGGGAATATTGAACCATGGAGAATTCAATATGTTTTACATCAGCCCATACGGCACGCCCCTTATTCCCGTGTTATCGGTTATTCAAGCGGTGTTCCCCGCCCCTGTGCCGCAGATGATCTATTTCGTGTTGTTCAGCGTGCTTGCGTATGCGGTGCTGTTACTGTTTCGCGGAATTAACCGTGCGATTATGCGTGTTGCACAGCGAAAAAAGGTGTGTAAGGAATAAAGAAAAAATTTTCAAAAAAGAACTTGACATTCAGGCGGGTTCGTGGTATTATAATGCACGTCGCTTGATATGGGAGAGTTCCCGAGTGGCCAAAGGGGGCAGACTGTAAATCTGTTGTCTCTGACTTCGGTGGTTCGAATCCACCCTCTCCCACCAAGTGTTGTGGTCTATTTAGATGCCACACCGAAAAGCCTTGAGAAATCAAGGCTTTTTGCTTTTTTACCCCTAATTTTCAAGTTGCAATTTCATAGATGCCAACGACCTACAAGGTGGATTCGAACCACCTAAACAAAATATAAAGGGATGATTTAGCATAATAATTGCTAAATCAGCCCTTTTTCTAGTTGTTTTTATCTTTCAATCTTGCTTTTGCTTCTTCAACAGTTTCGCCGTCTTTTGTGAGGTAGGCATCGACAAATTTATCTTCGAGCTTGGTGTAACCACCTACAACCCTTTGTTCGATTTTTTTGTAGCCTTCTACCACACCTTTTTCAATTTTTTTGTAACCGTCGGTTACTGCTTCGGCGATTTTTTTATTTGCCTTTACAATTTTTGATTTAGCCATATCTGTATATTTTCCTCCAATCAGATTGATTCCGAGAAGCAGTACAATGATCCATACTGCAGTTCCCGTAAAAATGTTTAGTAATACGATTTCTGCCGCTTCCATTCCCGGAAAGGACACGAGCATTGATCGTTGCATTGTGTAAACGGAAACACAGGCATCGGCCAACGATATATTGCGGAGCGTCCTTAACGCCGGAGAAGCGGAATGCTTTGCTTTCACCATACCGATAATCGAAATGGTGATTTTAGTAAACGTGTACGTGGCAATGGTGATCATTACAATTTCGTGAAAAGCGGTGCCCCTGTCTTTAATAGCAGACAGCACGTTCACACCGACTATGCAGAACGAAAGCACTACCAATAAAATTCCCGTAATACGCCGTGCAAAAAGCTCGGTGTCATAATCGCCATTTGCTTTTCGCTTGACCTGTAACACAGAAAACCGTGTGATTGCCAGTACGGTATAATACGCACCTACCGTAATAAACCACCACGAATGTGAAAGAAAACCGATAATGCAGTTGCCGAACGCATAAGCGGCGTTAAGTACAAGACTTATATAAGGACTTCTTATACGGTTTAATGCTTTCATTTGATACCTTTAATCATCGGAATG
>JAZSHJ010000026.1:0-5951 GCA_045533175.1 Acutalibacteraceae bacterium | reverse complement strand
CCTCCCGTTTCAGCGCGGCTTCCTTGGCCGCGAATTGTCGTGCAACCTCTCGCCCGTCGTTGGCGTGCCGGTCTTCGGGATGGCGGATACGCGCCGCCGTGCGCGGCCATCGCGCAGCGGAAAACGCAGGGGCGTTCCACGTTTGAATATCCGCACCGCAGGGACGGTCGCACAACACCGCCAGCACGTGGCCGTTGCTGTGGGAAAAGGCGGGATACACCCGCCCCACAGGGGTTTCGATTCCTGCGGCAAACGGTTTGCCGTTCGGGGTAACATCCCAGCAAGGATAGGCGGTTGAAAGCGTTGCTTCACCCACCGTGCAAAACGGCGCGTCCTCCGTTGGCCATGCGGCGAGCGCCATGCTCAACAGCACCGAAAGTGCCGTCCCTTCTGCGCGGGCTTCGGGGGTGCGATCGGCCAGTTGCGCGCGCCGTGCCGCGGGCAGGGAATCCCACACACGCGCCGTAAGTGCCGCCCCGTCGCGGATGCGGGTGTAATACAGTTGAATACGCATAGCACCTTTCGCCCCCTTTTTTATTGCATTGTATCACACCGTACCAAAAAATTCAATTGACAAAATTCCGCGAACCGATTACACTATAGGAATAGAGGTTTTCACATGAAGAAGATCCGCGACCGCCGTGCGGCGGTGAGCGACTGGTTGTGTTACGTCGGCGGGTGCGTTTTGTACGCCGTGGCCGTAAACGTGTTTATCACCCCCAACCGTCTGGTGCCGGGCGGGGCGACGGGTGTGGCGGTGCTGATCCACCATCTGTGGCCGCCGTTTCCCGTGGGTGCGGGCATTTTTTTGCTCAATCTGCCGTTGCTTTGGGTGGCGTGGGTTCACCTCGGGCATCGGTTCACCCGCCGCACCGCGGTGGTAACGGCGATCGCGTCGGCGTCCATTGATATGACAGCACCGTTTCTCAAACCCTACACCGCCGATCCGTTGCTCGCGGTGTTGTTCGGCGGGGTGTTAAGCGGCGCGGGACTTTCGCTGGTGTTGTTGCGCGGGGCCACTACAGGCGGCACCGAAATTGTGGCAAGGCTTCTTGAAAAAAAGTACCCCCACATTTCCGTCGGGCGATTTATGGTTTTGGTGGACGGCGCGGTGATTGCCGCTTCGATCCCGGTGTTTGGGCAGGTGCAGGCAGCCATGTATGCCGTGGTGCTGGTGTTTGTGACCTCGTTGGTGGTGGATGAACGCATCGGCGGCGCGCGGCGCACCCGCACGGTGTTGATCGTGAGTGAACCGATCGACGATCTGGCGCGCACCCTCACCGCGCGATTGGAACGAGGAGTAACGGTGCTGGCGGCACAGGGAGCGTACACGGGACAAAACCGCCGTGTGTTGATCTGTGCGGTGCGACCGTCGGAAGTGCATCCGTTGCGGCGACTGGTGGCAGAACTGGATCCGGCCGCATTTTTGATCGTGCTGAACAGCGAACAGGTGATCGGCACGGGATTTCAAACCGAATTTGATGTATCGTAAGAAAGGCGGTGGTAACCGTGACATATCAATGGAACAGCGGCGTGATGGGTGCGGTGATGGCGGTGCCCACCGCTGTGACCGAACGGGCGCTGAAACTGGCGGGTGCGGCACAACTGAAGGTGTTGTTGTGGTTTGCCGCCAACGGCTGTTTTGACGAAGCGGCCTGTGCCGCCGCCACGGGTGTGTCCGCGGCGGATTGCCGCGACGCCATGCATTTTTGGGTGGAATGCGGCGTGTTGAAGGCACAGGGGGAACCCGTCCCTGCACCGATCTCGACCGCTGCGGAGATCGAGTTGCCAAAACCTATCCCCACGCAAGAAAAACGCCCCACGTTCCGTGAGGCGGTGGCGCGGCAAAAGAGTTCGGCGGATTTTGATTATTTGCTGAAAACGGCAGAACAGCGTCTGGGGCGTCCCATTGCTCCCGGCGAAGCCGAAACCTTCCTGTACATATACGACACGGTGGGGTTGCCCGCCGAGGTGATCTTGATGCTGTTGGTGTATGCGGTGCAAAACGGCAAGGTGAAGTCGCGTTCGGGATTCCGCACCTATTTGGAAAAAGCCGCATTGTCATGGGCCGAGCAAGGCATCGTGACGGTGGCCGCCGCAGAAGAGGAATTGTGCCGTCAGGAACGTCGCCACGCCGTGCGGGAACGTATCGGCCGCTTGTTCAACATGGAACGCCCTCTCACCCTGTTGCAGGTGGAAACGGCGGTGCAATGGACGGATGAATGGCATTTTTCGGATGAGATGCTGCTGCTGGCCTTGGCCAAGTGCCGTGAAAAGACCGATCGCGTGAATTTCAATTATATATCCCGCATTCTGGAAGGGTGGTTGGCCGATGGGATCACCACCCCCGAAGCGGCCCAAACCGCCGCTGCTCCCAAGAAAAAGGCGGCCGCCAAACCGCTGTTATCGGACGAAGGGGAAGTGCCCGACGCCACCGATTACGAGCGCGCCGCCGCCGATTGGCGGCCGGTGTACACGGCGAAGAAAGCAAAGAAGGAGTGACCGAGATGGGTTACAGCAAAGAACTGTACGAGCAAGCGATGCGCCGCTTGGCCGAACGGCGCATGGACGCCGAAACCACCGCCTCTGCATTGCGCACGCGGGCTATCGCCCGTGATCCGCGCACCGGCGAGATTGAACGGGCGCTTTCGGGCACCGCGCTTTCCATTGCTCGTGCGGTGTTGAACGGCATGGACGGTCACCGCGGCGGCGACATTACCGCCACCGTTAAACGTCTGCAGGAGGAAAACGAGCAGTTGCAACGGGAACTCGCCGCGCGTCTGCAAGCGATGGGAGAAACCGCAACCAACTTTGAACCGATCCCGACCTGTCCCGCCTGCGGCGACACGGGGTACACCGGTCAGCGGATGTGCCGCTGTTTGGAAGGGCTGTTGCGGGAACTTTCCTGCCGCGAACTCAGCGCGCTGTCCCACATGCAACTCACCCGTTTTGAGGATATCGACATGGGCTATTACGCCGCCGAGCCAGATGGGGACGGCATATCCCCGCGGGAGCACATGGTGGACATCGTGGCGTTCTGCCGCGCGTGGACGGCGGATTTTTCCACCGATTCCCCGAACCTGCTGTTGCGCGGGCCTGCGGGCACGGGCAAAACGCACCTTTCGCTTGCCATGGCGCGGGAGGTGGCCGAAGCGGGACACCAGGTGGTGTATGGTTCTGTGCAACGGCTGCTTCGTCAACTGGAAAAAGAGCATTTCGGCCGCGAGGACGGGGACAGCATGGAGAAGATGGAATCCTGCGATCTGCTGATCTTGGACGATCTGGGCACCGAGTTTGCCACCCCGTTTTACACTTCGGGGCTGTATGAACTGATCAATGCCCGTCTGCTCGGCGGAAAACCCACCATCATTTCCACCAACTTGAATCAAAAGCAACTGCAAGAGCGTTACGGTGTGCAGATCGCCTCGCGCATTGCGGGGTGTTTCCAGCCGTTGCTGTTTGCAGGACAGGATATACGCCAGCAAAAACGGATGCGTCATCTGAGAGGAGAATGATCGTGAAAGCAAGGGGTTACATTTTTGGAATATTGGCGCTTGTGCTGGTTTTGGCGCTGACGCTGTGTGCCTGCGGGAAGAAAACGGCAGGGGAAGATACTGACGATGACGCCACGGGTGATACCACCACCACCGTTTCCACTACCGCCACCACGGCGACTCAGCAGGGATATCCGTTTGTGGGATACGTCAATGCGACCACGCTGAACGTGCGTCCCACCCCCGGTACGGAAGGAGAGGCCATCGGCGGTCTGAAATGGGGTGACGCGGTGACGGTCACCTCCCGCAGCGGCGACTGGTACGCCATCTCGTTCAAAGGACAGACGGCGTACGTCCATGTGAATTACATACTCAACACGGTACCGGTGGCTACCACCACGGCGGATACTACCACCACGGCAGACACGACGGCTGCCACGGCGGGGACCACCGTGATCGCGGCTCCGTAACCTACATCAGCGCGGCGAGAAGAAGCATCTCCCGCGCTTTTTGGTACAACGGCTCGAAATCGCTGAGTGGCAAGGGGTTCTTCCCGCGTCCCATTTCCAAGGTGAAACCGGGGCGTCCCATCTCTTCAATAAACCAATCTTTAAACCCGCCGTGCGAGGCTGTTCCTTCGGGATCGGCCACCGTGTAGCCCGAGGACGCGGCTAAAATGTTTGCCATCATGCGGGCGTGGGCGGGGGTGCGTTCGCCATACCGCCAATAGATCTCTTCGCCTTGTGTGTGCAACGCGATCACGTGGCGAAAATCCGCGCGGCGGCAAAGGGAGGTGAGTGCGCGGGTTTCGGGTTCGCTTTCGGCGGCCTCGCCGCCGAAACGGCGGGGTGCGGGACCGACGATCCCGTCGGCGCGTTCCATGGTGAGCAGAATGTCCCGCCCCGCGTTAAAATTATGATTCAGATCCACCCCGCGAGCGTTGGCTTGCCACAGGCCGGGGGTGTCACCGCCTTTTTCGGCCACCAACGCGGCATACCGCCCTGCGGTACGACTGCCGCCCAAAGCGATGTCCACCCCGTCGGGGTTGACCTGCGGAATAAACACAAGGCAACGCCCCGCAATGGCGCGGCGGAAATCCATGTCGTCCAGCCGCCCGTCGCGGCTTAACGCATCACATATCTCTTCACACAGGCGAAGCAGGACCAACGTGGTGATCCATTCCTGCCCGTGAAACGCGGCGGTATACAACACGCGTTCGTGTCCGCCGCCGATCATCACGCCGTAGATCTCCCGCCCGAGCAAGCTGTGTCCCACCGGTTGCAACTCCAAAAAGCGGTAACGGCCGCACAGGGTTGTCAGTTGCGTGCGCACGGTGGCCCAGTCGGCGGGTTGCGGTTGGGTGATGGTGTGTGTCATAGTGAAAAGCACCCTTTCTGTTCGGTTTCCTAACATATATCATAACGGAGGAACATGTATGAATCTTATCGAAAAACCGTTGTCGCAGGATTACAAATACAAGGGAAAAATTGTCAATATGCGGGTGGATGAGGCGCTTTTGCCGAACGGGCAGACCGCCCTTCGCGAAGTGATCGAACATCCGGGCGGCGTGTGTGTGGCGGCGCTTACCGATCGGCGCGAATTGCTGTTTGTGCGGCAGTTCCGTTACCCCTATCAAGAGGTGGTGTGCGAACTGCCCGCAGGGAAACTCGAACGCGGGGAAGATCCGCTGTTGGCGGGCAAACGTGAATTGCAGGAGGAAACGGGTGCTGCGGCGGCGCAATTCACCTCGCTCGGTACGTTGTATCCCACGCCCGGGTATTGCGGAGAGATCATTCATCTCTACCTGGCAGAGGGGCTTACGTTTGGGGAAACTTCCCCCGATGAAGACGAGTTCCTGGAAGCTGAACGCATTCCGCTGGACGAAGCGGTGCGTATGGTGTTGGCGGGCGATTTGCCGGACGCCAAAACGCAGGTGTTGGTGCTGAAAGTGGCGGCGTTGCGCCCCTAAACCACGGTGTGTTATCCAAATTTCTTGCCATTGTTTGAGAAAAAACCGAGAAAAACACAGAAAATTTCAAAATGTGATTGACAAACACGCCGTTTTTGCATACTATTTTTGGTAGAGAGGGCTTTTGTCCCTTTTATGCGTCGCCGCGGCGGCGAAAATTATTACGGAGGATGACAATATATGGTGTTCGAAAAGATCAGAGAGATTTTGTGCAATCAGTTTGATGTGGAAGAGGATGAAGTTACGTTGACCACCCGCATCGGCGAAGATCTGGGCGCGGATTCGTTGGACGCGGTGGATATGCTGATGTCGCTGGAGGATGAGTTTGATGTGGAGATCCCCGACGAGGAGATCGAAAACATCCGCACGGTGGGCGACTTGGTGAGCTACATCGAAGAGCATCAGTAATTTTGGAATAAAAAACGAACCCATTCCGCCACGGCCGGAAGGGGTTTCTGCCTTTTTTCGGCCGAAAAAAAAAAACCCGC
>JAZSHJ010000137.1:0-29257 GCA_045533175.1 Acutalibacteraceae bacterium | reverse complement strand
TATGATATAATATATATGTATATGTATCTAATTTTAGATTATACATAGATATTCGATGTTTTTCGCAAAAAAAGGAGTTTAACCATGAAATCTATACACGAGGTTTGGGAGGGTATTCAAGAGGCTTTAAAGGCCATGCCCGAAATCAGCGTAACCGCGTATGAAACGTGGTTGTCCCCGCTGGAGCCGCGGGAAATTCAAGACGGTAATCTGGTGCTGTATGTGGAAACGGCATTCCAAAAAGGTATTATTTTGGATTGCTACACCACCCGTTTGGAAACGGCCGTGATGCAGGTGATGGGCTTGCCGCTGAAGGTGCGCATCATTTCGGGAGAGGACGATAAGTTCCCCGAACCCGAACCGGAAGAAGATGAAAACGACGTACACGCCGTGATCAACCGCCGCATCAACGAAGCACGAATTCCCGAATACGAGTATTCGTTTGAAAACTTCATTGTCGGCTCGTCCAACCAGTTTGCACATGCGGCGGCACAGGCGGTGGCAAAAGAGCCTTCTTCCATTTACAACCCGCTGTTTATTCACGGCGGTTCGGGATTGGGTAAAACTCACTTGATGTACGCCATCTGCAACGAGATCCGCATGCGCAACCCCGGGTTCAAGATCATTTACACTAAAGCGGAAACGATGACCAACGAGATCATTGAAGCCATCCGCAGCGGTCAGACGGCGGCATTGCGTGAAAAATACCGTAAAGCGGATATGTTGCTGGTGGACGATATTCAATTTATCGCCGGCAAGGAATCCACACAAACGGAGTTTTTTCACACCTTTGAAACGCTGCATCAAGCCAACAAACAGATTGTGCTGACTTCCGACCGTCCGCCTAAGGAAATTTCCTCGCTGGAAGATCGTTTGCGCAGTCGGTTTGAAGCGGGCTTGCTTGCGGATATTCAACCGCCGGATCTGGAAACCCGCATTGCCATTGTGAAGCGTAAAGCCCAACTGTTGGAATTGGATCTTTCCAATGAAATTGCGGAATACATTGCCACTCAACTGAAAACCAACGTGCGGCAGTTGGAAGGGGTGGTGCGCCGCATCATGGCGAATCAGTTGCTCGCGGGTGAAAAGCCGTCGTTGGCGGTTGCTCAAAATGCCATCCGCGACATTCGTTCCACCGCCCTTCCCGCCCCCGTTACGGTGGATAAGATCATGTCTGAAGTGTCCCGCACCATGAACGTCACGGTGGATGATCTGCGCGGCAAAAAACATTCGGCCGGCATTTCCCGTGCGCGCCAAGTGGCGATGTACGTTGTGCGTGAAGTGGTCGGTTCCATGTCGATGGATGCCATCGGACAGGAATTCGGCGGGCGCGACCATTCCACGGTGGTGTACACCATTCAAAAAGTGGAAAAGATGATGGAATCGGACGATGCCTATAAGGGACTTATCAAAGATATCATCAAGAACGTGTCGGATATGTAATTTTCAACTTTTTATTCACTTTCCACCGCCGTTTTTAACGGTGGAGTGAATTGTTGAAATCGGTGGAAAATGTTTTTCACCGTTTTTCACCTACTATTCACAATAAAGAGGCGATGAAAACGGCACTATCACACAGGTTTTCTGAGTTTTCCCTCTTTTCCACCGCCTCTATTACTATATACTAAAAAGATAGATTGTTTTTTATATCATAAGCGGAGGAGTCGAACACCTATGAAATTTTTCTGTCAGAAACAAGCGTTGGTCGATGCGGTCAATAACGTGACGCGGGCGGTCAGCAACCGCAGTACCATTCCTGCCTTGGAAGGCATTTTGGTGCGTGCCACCTCGTCGTTGTTCCTTGCGGGCTACGATATGGAAATCGGCATCACCACCAACATTGAAGCGCAAGTGCAAGATCCCGGTGAGATCGTGTTGCCTTGCAAGCAGTTTGGTGATATTGTGCGCCGCCTGCCGGACGAGGTGGTGTCCATTGCGGCAAACGATAAGTTGAACATCACCATTCGCAGCGGCGCGGCGGAATTTAACATTGTGGGTATGTCGGCGGCGGATTTTCCCGAAATGCCTTCGGTGAACGACGGTATGGGGCTGTCGGTTCCGCAGAACGTGCTGAAAAGTATGATCCGTCAGACGCTGTTTGCGGTGGCACCGTTGGATTCGGGCAAACCGATTCACACCGGCACGCTGTTTGAAGTGGAAAACTCCACGTTGCGTTTGGTGTCGGTGGATGGTTCGCGTCTGGCGATCCGCACCGAACAGGTGAAAGCAAACGAAGAAATGAAATTCGTTGTGCCGGGCAAAACGCTTGGTGAAGTGTTGAAATTGACCGGGGATGAAGATACTCCCGTGTTCATGGCGGTGGGACGCCGTCACATTGTGATGCAGATCGACGGTTACGCCGTGATCTCCCGTTTGTTGGACGGTGAGTTTTTGGCGTATCGCAAAGCTATTCCGCCCACAAAAACCACCACGTTGCGTGTGAAAACGCGCGAAATGATCGATGCGGTGGAACGTGTGTCGCTGGTGGTAAACGATCGTGTGAAGTCGCCGTTGGTGTGCACCTTTGAAGGCGGCAACATTGCGCTGTCCTGCACCTCTTCCATCGGTAGCGCAAACGATATGATCCAATGCGAGATGGAAGGCGAACGCCAGGAGATCGCGTTTAACAGCCGCTTTATGTTGGATGCGCTCAAAAACAGTGAATCGGACGAAGTGGTGTTGGAACTGGGCAACTCCCTTTCCCCCATCAAGATCGTCCCGCCTTCCGGCAACGAAGAATTTCTCTTCATTGTGTTGCCGGTGCGCATGAAAAAATAAGAAGGATTAATTAAATGAAACAGATTGTGGATATCCACACCCCATTTATTCGTTTGGATGCACTTTTGAAATTGTGTGCCGCGGTGGAAAGCGGCGGACAGGCAAAAGTATTGGTGCAAAGCGGCGGTGTGAAGGTGAACGGTGCGGTGTGCGAAATGCGTGGTAAAAAGCTGGTGGACGGCGATGCGGTGCAGGTCACGGGACAGGACACCGTGTATGTCGTGGCGGTAAAATGAGAGTCACAAGACTGTGTGCAGAGGGGTTTCGCAACATACGATCGGCAGATATCTCTCCCGTGAACGGTGTGAATTTGTTTTGCGGTGCCAACGCGCAGGGAAAAACAAATCTGCTCGAAGCGCTGTGGCTGTTTACGGGCGGACGCAGTTTTCGCGGTGCGAAGGATGCGGAACTAATCGGATTCGGACAGGAAAAAGCCTCTCTCACCATGGAATTTTTTGCGGGAGAACGGGAACAAAAAGCTGAAATTACGGTATTTCCGCGACGCCATGCCGTGTTAAACGGGGTGGAACTCGGCAGCGCTTCCAAACTGGCGGGAAAATTTTGCGGCATTGTGTTTTCTCCCGTGCATCTTTCGCTGATCAAAGACGGACCGGATAATCGCCGCCGTTTTCTGGATGCGGCATACTGTCAGTTGCGTCCTTCATACACAGGGAGTCTTTCGGCGTATGCCCGTGCGTTGGCACAGCGCAACGCCTTGCTTCGCGACATGCGTCACGGGCCCGTTCAAGGCGGGGAAGAACTGCTTTCGGTGTTTGATCGGCAACTGGCGGCCAACGGTGCGCGGTTAATTCGCGTGCGCGGCGCGTATCTTTCTCATATCGCGCCAATGGCGGCCGCGGTGTACGACGGATTGTCCCGCGGGAAAGAACGGCTCGACTTACAATACATCCCATCGGGCGAATTTTCGTGGAACACCTCATTGGAAGAAGTTGCCGAACGATTGGAAGAGATGTTGAAAACGTCCCATGCGGCGGATATGGCGGCGGGATTTACCACCGTAGGTCCGCATCGCGACGATTTTGACGTGACCATTAACGGATTGTCCGCCCGCGTGTACGGATCACAGGGGCAACAGCGGTCGGCGGTGTTGGCGTTGAAACTGGCGGAAGCCGAAGCGTTGCGCGAAGTGACTGAAGAAGCGCCCGTTGCCTTGCTCGACGACGTGATGAGTGAACTGGACGAGTGGCGGCAGGATTACTTATTGAATCATTTAACCGACGAACAGGTGTTTATCACCTGTTGTGAGCCTTCCTCGGTGATGCGCATGGCGGGCGGTGCCCGTTTTCGCGTGGAGGCAGGCGTAATAACAGCAGAATAAACGGAGGGGTTTATCATGGCTCTGACACGAGAAGAACAGATGTTGGAAATTGATGCGCGCGCCAAAAAGGATAAACAGCGTTGGCTGATTATCATGTTGTGCATTATGGCGGCGATCGTGGGCGCGGCGGCGGTGCTGATTGCGATTATCGGCCTGCAGGCGGCAGTTGCAGGGTTGATCGGCGGCATTATCGGCCTTGCCATTACGGCAAAACTGTGCATGGCACAGATTGCAAAGATCAATGAGCGTCACCGCAACGATCTGAACAAACTGGACAATAAGGGGCATTATTGATGGCGCGTGTACCATATCTGCACCTCGGCGGGGACGTCGCGGTGCGTACTCGCGACATTGTGGGCATCTTCGATATGGAAACGACCACCGAATCTCCCGTATCCCGCCGTTTTTTGGCGGATGCGGAAAAGGGCGGACGTGTGTACACCGTGTCGTATGAATTGCCGAAAGCGTACGTAATCACGTGCGAAGCAGACGGTACCGAAACGGTGTATATCACGCAGGTATCGGCCGCCACCTTGCGGCGGCGGATGCAAAAGAAAGGAATGGACTGAACAGATGGACGAAAAAGAATTGGAACTGCAGGAACAGGATGTTACCGCGGCAGACGAAGCGTATGACGAAAGTCAAATACAGGTATTAAAAGGCCTGGAAGCGGTGAGAAAGCGCCCCGGTATGTACATCGGCTCAACCGGTCCGCGCGGTCTGCACCATTTGGTGTTCGAGATCGTAGATAACTCCATCGACGAAGCGCTGGCGGGTTTTTGTACTCATATTGAAGTGGATATCTTGCCCGGCGAGGTGATCGCGGTGCGGGATAACGGCCGCGGTATTCCCGTGGGCATGAACGAGGAAATGGGACTTCCCACCGTGACGGTGGTGCTTACCGTGTTGCACGCAGGCGGTAAGTTCGGCGGCGGCGGTTACAAAGTCGCGGGCGGCCTGCACGGCGTGGGTTCTTCGGTGGTGAATGCGCTGTCCGAATGGATGGAAGCGGAGATCTCGCGTGACGGCAAGGTGTATGCCCAACGGTTTGAACGCGGCAACGCGGTGAACGATCTGACCGTGATCGGGGAATCGGTTTCGGACGGTACCCTCATTCGTTTTAAGCCGGATGCGTCCATCTTTACCGAAACCACCGAGTTTGAATACGAAGTGTTGCAAAAACGTCTGCGTGAGCAAGCGTTTTTGAATGCAGGACTCAAAATCACCCTTACCGACCGCCGCGATGCGGATGAGGTGAAACAGGAAGAGTTCTGCTATGAAGGGGGTATTTCCTCCTTCGTGGAATACATGAACAAAACGCGCGGCTACGAAGTGTTGCACGATCAGGTGATTCACCTGAGCAAGAGTGCGGACGATTCCTTTGCAGAAGTGGCGCTGCAGTATAACGACAGTTACAACGAAAACATCATTTCGTTTGCAAACAACATGCACACGGTGGACGGCGGTACTCACGAAAACGCGTTTAAGGTGGGTATTACCCGTATTTTGAACAACTACGCCCGCCGCCACGGCATGTTGAAAGATGCGGACGCCAACCTGAAGGGCGACGACGTGCGCGAAGGTTTGACGGCGGTGGTGTCGGTCAAGTTACAGGATGCCCAGTTTGAATCGCAAACCAAAGCAAAACTCGGCAACACCTCCATGACCACGTTGGTCAACTCGCTTTTGAGTGAAAAATTGGCGGATTTCTTGGAAGAGAATCCTGCCGTGGCCAAGGCCATCCTGGAAAAATCCATTAACGCCGCCCGCGTGCGCGAAGCGGCACAAAAAGCGCGTGAAGCCGCCCGCAAACGCACGGGATTGGCCTCCACCCGTATGCCCGAAAAACTCGCCGACTGTATTTGGAACGATGCCGAGCGCACCGAACTGTACATCGTTGAGGGTGACTCGGCAGGTGGTTCCGCCATTCAGGGGCGCGACCGCAACTATCAGGCTATCCTGCCGTTGTGGGGTAAAATGCTGAACGTGGAAAAAGCGCGGTTGGATAAGGTGTACGGCAACGAAAAGTTGGTGCCGGTCGTGGTGGCACTCGGTTGCGGCATCGGCGAAGAGTTTGACATTTCCAAATTGCGGTACGGCAAAGTCATCATCATGGCGGATGCCGACGTGGATGGTGCACATATTGCCACCTTGCTTCTTACCTTCTTCTTCCGTTTCATGCGTCCGTTGGTGGATGAAGGACACGTGTATATTGCACAGCCTCCGCTTTATAAAGTGACCAAGGGCAAGCAAGTGCGTTACGCGTTCTCGGATGAAGAGCGTGACGAACAGATCGCCGAACTGGGCGGCAACGTCGATATTCAGCGATACAAAGGTCTTGGTGAAATGGATCCCGAACAGCTGTGGGAAACCACGATGGATCCTGCCTTCCGCACCATGTTGCGCGTGACGATCGAAGATGCGGCCGCGGCGGATGAGGCGTTCACCATTTTGATGGGCGATAAGGTGGAGCCCCGCCGTGAATTTATCGAAAAGAACGCCCGCTACGTGGAGAATCTCGATGTCTGATACCGTAACCTACGTGCTCACCGCCGAAGAGTTGTTCACGGCGCTGTGGCACACCCGCCGTTCGGTGAAACGCTTGGCGGTGCAAACGGCGTTGCTGTTACTGATCGGTCTGCCGTGTCTTGCGGGGCTGTTTTTGGGCTATCGTGACGGGGCGGCGTGGCTGTGCGGCATCGTGTTGCCGTTGCTGGCGGTGCTCCAATGGGTGTTGCCGTGGGTGGAATTCCGTCGTGAAGCAACCCTGTTGGCACAAAAGAAAACCGAAATCACACTTGTTTTGTGCGAAGATACCATAGCGGTGGAACACGAAACGGTGGCTTTGCAAAACGCCGTGTTGCGCCGCGTGAAAGAACTGGTGCTTTGGGACGTGTGCGGTCAATGCATCGTCATTCCCCGCCGCGCGGTGAGCGATGCCGTGTGGCAACGGTTGATTGCGTCTGAAACTGAGTAAAACTTTTTTAGCAAAGGAGAATGACCATGTCCGCCATGACCCCTCGCGCTTCGTTTGCGGTGACCGTTACGGAAGAGGACTACCGTGCGGCGGCGCGTGCGGCTTCGCTGTTCAGCGGCCGTTTGCGTGATGCGTGGGTGGGATTTGCGCTGTGTGCGGCTATCACCCTTACGGTGGCCGGCGCGCTGATCGCCTATCTGTGGGCGGCGGCGCTGTTGGTCTTGGTCGGCGGCGGCATTGCCGTGGTAACATTGTGCTTTTTGTATCATCTGTTTCATCGCATCGTCACCACACAGTATGCGGTGTTTTCCGCGCTGTTTTCCTCCGTGCAGGTCACGTTATGGGAAGATACGTTGGATTACGAAGGAAACGGATGTACGCGGCAGGAGTCGTATGCGCTGTTTTCCCGTTTGGTCGAAAGCCGCCGCGCGTGTATTCTTCTGCGCGAAGACGGCACCTTTTTGGTGATTCCCAAAGCGGATATGCCGGAAGAATGTGTGTCTTTTTTGCGGACGACCTTTGCCCGCAAATATCGCCGAGTAAGATAAGGGGGTAGCAATTTGGAACCTTTTACGGTCAGCGTATTGCTGAGAAAAGATGAATATTGCTCCCACACAGCGTACCGCCTGCCGGCCTTTGCGTGGGGGTTGCCCACGGGGTTGTTTTTGATGTTATGCGGCGTGACGGTGTGGCTCTTGAATTTGGGTATTTCCGTCACCATGGCGTTTTTGCTCACGGGCGTGGCTTTTGCGTTGTTCGATAACGTGATCGCGCCGATGTTGTCCCGCGTGGTGGCGGGTGCGCGATTCGATCGCACACGGCAAGAGGCGTGGCATCTCACCTTCACGGAAGAGGAGGTCACGGTGCAAAATGCGCATGTGAACGGCACCTTTCCTTATTCCTTACTCACCCGCACAGAGGAAACCGTGCATTATTTCAGCTTGGATTTCGGTGCGGAACTGTCGCTTTGCGTGCCGCGTCGCGTGTTGGCGCCGTGGCAGATCGAAGCGTTGCAACGTATTTTGTAAGGGGGTATATTATGGAACAGATGAGTTCTACCCCCGTCACCTTGCCGCTGACGCCATTGCCTGCGGATATGCCGCCGCCCGCCGTGCCCATTACGGTGCATGGGGCGGGATTGCCCGCACCGTCGGTGGCAGAGATCGTGTCCCGTGATCGGGAAACGCGCTGGTTGCCGTTTTCCATGGCCGCGCTGTTGTTGATCTTCGCCTTTGCCGCGGCCGGCATGGCAATGGGATACGTCGGCGCGGTGGAAGGAATGTTTTTGATGGCTCTTTTGCCGGTGGTGTTTGGGTTGGTCGTGATGGGTTGGCGTGCCCGCAAAACGGAGGTCGCAAAAACCTGCGCACGTGAAATACGGCTTTACATGAGTGCCGTGGCGGGCGGAGTGACCGTTACCGCTTATCCCGACCGCATGGAACAGCACACGTCCCGTGTGACGCAAACGGTGTGGTTTACCGATACTACCGTGCTCACGGAACACAGCGATTGGTTGTTGGTGGAAACCGACAACACGTGGATCGCGCTGGCCGCCACCGACGTGACGCCGTGGGAAGCACAACGTGTGTATGAATTGCTGGCGGCGGCGATACCGCCCGCGCGGCAGTTCACAAAGGGGGATTTTTTTGCACGGCGTGTGCAACCCTCCCCGCCGCCGTTTTCCACCACGCCGCCCGTGTGTTATGAACGGGTGGAATACCGTGAGGAAGATGCGCAGAATGCGGTGTGGCCGACGGGTGCACTTTCGTGGTTATTGGCCGCGGCGCTGAGTGTGGGCGGCATGTTGACGGTGCTGTTTGCTATCACTCCGTTCTTCTTTTTGGATTTTCTCATCCTGTTTGCCGCCTGCTTTACGGGCGGGGTTGCGGCGCTGCTTGCCGCCATGGCCTATCAAACGCACAAACCGACGTGTGAAACGGCGCTTTCCTTCACGTCGGAAGGATTGCTCATTGAACGGGCGGGGCAATCGCAGTTTGTGGCGGCCGCCGACGTGCGCGCCCGCCGCACCGAAAACGGGATGAAGTTGTTCACCCCCGCAGGGGTATTTACCGTGCCGTGGGCACTCACCAAAAATCGTCAACAACTGGAATGGATGCTGTTTCCGCAGCGCCCGTCCTCGTTCTAAGGCAGAAACAAGGAAAAGGAGTTTTACGTTATGTCAGAAGAACAGATCATGCAAGGGTTGGAACCCGGTGGAAAGGAATACGACGTTGATCTGGAAAAGATCATGAAGAAAAACTTTTTGGCGTATTCCATGTCGGTCATCGTGGCACGTGCGTTGCCGGATGTGCGCGACGGTCTGAAACCGGTGCATCGCCGCATTCTGTATACCATGCACGAAAACAGCCTCACCCCCGATAAAGCGTACCGCAAGTGCGCCGACACGGTGGGTGCGGTGCTTGGCCGTTACCATCCTCACGGTGACGCGTCGGTATACGATGCCATGGTGCGTATGGCGCAGGATTTCTCCCTTCGTTATCCGCTGGTGGACGGTCACGGTAACTTCGGTTCGATCGACGGTCATTCGGCAGCAGCCTATCGTTACACCGAAGCGCGCATGAGCCGTATGTCGCTGGACATGCTGGTGGATATCGACAAGGAAACGGTGGATTTTGATCCGAACTACGACGATCGTTTGGAAGAGCCGCGTGTTCTCCCCTCCCGTTTCCCGAACCTGCTGGTGAACGGCTCGTCGGGTATTGCGGTGGGCATGGCAACCAACATCCCCCCGCACAACCTGTGCGAGGTGATCGACGGCATTTGCTATCTCATTGATAACCCCGATGCCGAAGTGATCGAGCTGATGGATTACATCAAAGGGCCGGATTTCCCGACCGGTGGTGTGATCATGGGCTATTCGGGTATTCGTGCGGCATACGCCACGGGACGCGGTCGCATCACCGTGCGTGCCCGCACCGAAATTGAGGAAATGCAAAACGGCCGTTTCCGCATTGTTATCTCCGAGATCCCGTATCAGGTGAACAAACTCGCGATGGTGAAATCCATCATCGAATTGGCGGACGAAAAACGCATCGAAGGCATTCACGACGTGGTGGACTATTCCAGCCGCGAAGGTCTGCAGGTGGTGATCGACCTCAAAAAGGACGCCAACCCGCAGGTGGTGCTGAACCAGCTGTTCGCTTACACGCAGATGCAGGTCACCTTCGGTGCGATCATGTTGGCGCTGGTAGACGGTGTGCCGCGTGTGTTGAACCTGAAACAGATGCTGGAAGAGTACATTAAATTCCAATGCGAGGTCATCACCCGCCGCACGCTGTTCGATCTGAAAAAGGCGAAAGAACGCGCGCACATTGTGGAAGCGCTGAAAAAAGCAAGCGATTTCATCGACGAAGTCATCACCATCATCCGCGAATCCAAAGACGTGCCGTTGGCCAAAGAGAATTTGATGGCGCGGTTTGAGTTTGACGAAGTGCAGGCGGATGCCATCGTGAAGATGCAACTCGGTCGCTTGGCGGGTCTGGAACGCCAGAAGATCGAGGATGAACTGAACGGGTTGCTTGCCCGCATTGCGGAACTGGAAGAGATTCTCGGCAGCGAAGTACGTATTCGCGAGATCGTGAAGGAAGAGTGCCTCAAAATGCGGGATAAGTACGGCGACGAGCGCCGCACCTCCATTTCGATGGTATCGGGCGAAGTGGATATCGAAGATCTCATTCCTGTGGAGGAATGTGTGCTCACCCTCACCCGCAACGGTTACATCAAGCGCCAGACATCGGATACGTATAAGTCGCAACGGCGCGGCGGGCGCGGCATCAAGGGCATGTCCACCCGTGAGGAAGATATCACCGAAACGATGTTCCTTTGCTCCAGCCACGACGTGGTGATGTTTTTCACCACCGCCGGCAAGGTGTACCGCCTGAAGTGCTATGAAGTGCCGGAAGGCAGCCGCACCTCCAAAGGTATGAACATCGTGAACCTTCTGCCGCTGGAAGGGGACGAAAAGGTGTCTGCAATGATCTGTGCCAAGGAGTTCGACGACGAAAGCTTCCTGTGCATGGTCACTCGCCAGGGCATTGTAAAGCGTACCCGTATGTCGGCGTATGCCAATGCACGAAAGAGTGGTTTGATCGCGATCGACCTCGATGAAGGGGATGAACTCGCGTGGGTGCAGATGACCGATGGCTATCAGAAACTGATGGTCGCCACCAAGCAGGGTATGGCCATCTGCTTTGACGAAAACGATGCCCGCGCCATCGGACGTACCGCCCGTGGTGTGCGTGCCCTCACCCTGAAAGAAGGGGACGAGGTCGTGGGCATGGAATTGTACGATCCGAACAAGTTGTTGCTCACCGTGACCGAAACGGGTTACGGCCGACTCAGCAGTTTCGAGGATTATCGTATCCAGTCCCGCGGCGGCAAAGGTCTCACCAACTATCATACCGCCGAATACGGTGAAGTGGCCGCGGTGCGTACCGTTACCACCGAGGATGACATTATCCTTATTTCCTCCGACGGCATCGTGATCCGTATGCACGTGGATGAGATCCGTCAATGCCGTCGCCCGTCCAAGGGTGTCCGCGTGATGCGTGTGGCAGACGATGTCCGCATCATGTCGCTCGTTTGCACCGAGCGTGAAGAAGACGCGGAAGGCGAAGAGATCGCCGCCCCCATTGATGAGGGCGATGCCGACGCCGGCAGCGAAGAATAAGAAAACACGGGATGCTAACAGCATCCCTTATTTTTTATGAATAATCCGTGTACAAAATTACAGCGTTCCCGGAGGGGGTGTCCCCTCTTGCCTACAAAAACATGGGCGTTTCCAACGCTTGTCGGCCAGGGCGGCAAATTTTTGAATTAACGCGATTTCCGAGGCGATGTACGGCAGACCGTTGAAGCGGTAAAGATCGTGTTGCCAAAGGTGCAGTTGCAGGCTGCCGTGGTAATTCGGGTCGGCGATCTGCTGCATGAAACAACCGTGCGGTTCCCACGTCTGCGAAAATCCCTGTACCAATCCCCAACAGTAACAGGCGACCTTTTCCAGATAGAACAGCGGGAAAATCTCCTCCACGCGGTTGTTGCCGATACGGTGGAGCCATTCGGTGCAGAACAGCGGACGGTCGTAGGTCTCTTTCAGGTGTTCGATCAACTGTACCGTGCGGTCAAAGGTAAGATAGCAATGAAAGCTGATTACATCGGATAGCTCCATTGCCCGAATCTCTGCGGGAGTGGTCACGCGATTGTCGGCAGAATAGCGGTAGCATTCCGCCGTCAGCGGCTGAATGGGATCGTGAGATCGCACGATCTCAAAAAAACGCTCCATGTGCGGCACACTCATCATCTCGCGGCGGTTGTTGCCGATCTCGTTCCAGATGTTCCACACCTGCAGGCGCGGGTCCTTCGCATATTTGGCGGCGATCTCATCGACCATGCGATAATACTCCTCCGTATAGAGAGGATCGTCAATCAACTGATAGCCCGGTGCGGTGTAGCCGCCTGCGTGCGGGCCGTGACTGATACCGCTGTGATAGCCCCAGTCGACCGGTTGTTCACCGAATACGGGCGGGACGTAAAATTCCTTTGGCGCACAGCAGTCGTTTCCCAAGGTGAGTAACACTTTCAGACCGTATTTGTCCGCTAGCATGAAATAGTCTTCGAGGTTTGCCATGAAGCTGTCGTGCTCGTGATACCATACCTCAAACTGGATCACGGTGCGCACAGCGTTGAAGCCGGTCTCCTTTGCCAGCGCAAATTCGCGTTCGATCTGCTCGGTGACCGCTTGGTGATTGTGCTTTTGCCACAGCGCGATGCGGTTGACACAGTTGGATGGATACCCCACCCAACCGCGGATCCACGGTTGCCGGTTATACCACGTCCACGCTTCTTCTTTCGTCCATTGTCTGCGCATAGAACGACCTCCTTTTCCCTTATTATAAGACAGTCGCTATTGACAAACAAGCCATAGTAAGATAATGTATCATCAAAAGGTAAGGTGATAGCGTGAAAACTACTCAAAATCGGATACCGTATTACCAAGCGGAAAACTGGGGAAAGGTGTACGAATGTCGTTGCGGGTGGCACGATAACTACCGTGTGAGAGAGCACCTACACCGCTTTAGTGAGTTTTTGTACGTGGAATCAGGCGAGATCACGGTATATCTGAACGGTGAGTCGCTCGCGGTCACGGCAGGGCACTCCGTGATGATTCTTCCGCACGAGGTGCACGCCTATGGCGGCGAAACACATAGCCGTGCGCTGTGCGTAGTCTGCTCCAACGACTATATTCCCTGCTTTTTCGACCGCCTGGGTGAGAGAATTCCCGCCACCCGTCTGTTTGATGCCCGCGGCGTTGCGGAGACATTTTGCGCACTACCCTTCACCCCTGCAGAGGACAATGTGCGGTTTATGGGACTTTTGAACATGGTGTGCGCGGCGTTTTTGGAGCAGACTGTATTGGTTGCGCAACACGCCGCCGATCGCTCTTTATATCGTGAGGCATTGGATTATATTGAGCGACATTTCCGCACCAACGTGACATTACATTCCGTGGCGAAGGCACTCGGATGCCACGAAAAATACCTTTCCCGCCTACTAAATGACACGACCGGTATGCACTTTCGCACGTTTTTGAACAGCCGCCGTGTAGAATACGCCTGCACCATGTTGCGTGGGCCCTACAGAGAGGATGCAACTATCGCTGCGGTGGCACACGAGGCGGGGTTTTCCTCCATCAACACCTTCAATCGCGTGTTTAAGCAGTTTTGCGGCGCAACGCCGTACGAATACCGCCGTGGGTAAACAAAGAACCACCTGTAAGGTGGTTCTTTGTTTTACGATTTGTATAAATACCGGTGAATACTACAAGAATCCCGAGTTTTCCCAATTCCTACCCCGCTAAAACGGGCTCAAAAACAATGGCGGGGTGGCCGCCGCGGCGCGCCTCACACAGGAGCAGATAGGGAGAGGATCCGGCATTGTGTTGCACCAACTGCAGGCGTTTCGGCTCCATTCCTGCCGCCCGCAACGAAGCAATCAGGTCGCACAGGCGCTCGGGACGGTGACAGAAGCAGAATCGTCCGCCATGTTTTAACAGTTTGGCCGCCGCCGCGCACAGTTCGTCAAAGGCGGCGGGTGAATCCTCGTGCCGTGCGATGCGGCGGGCCGCATCGGCGCTCACGCCACCTGTGGCGGGCGGGAAATACGGCGGGTTGCACACCACCGCATCAAACGAAGCGGGAGGAAGGGCGACCTGTCGCCAATCGGCGGTGAGAACGGTGATGCGGTCGGCGAGGTTGCTTTGGGACACGCTGCGGGCCGCAAGGGCGGCGGCCTCTGCTTGGATATCCACCGCGGTTACCTGCACCATGGGGTTGCGGGCGGCCAGCAACACGGCAATCACGCCGCAACCCGTGCCAAACTCGCACACCTGTCGCAAACCGTCGGGTACAAAGTCTGCCAATCGCAACGCATCTGCGCCAAAGGTATGGGACGGGGTGGTGAACACGCCGAACCCTTGGCCGAGCGACTCAAACCGTTCCATGCCGCACTCCTTACTCCGCCGATTCGGCAGCCTTTTTCTTTTTGCGAACCACCAACACCAACACGGTGGCAAAAAACACCGCCGCGCCTGTGAGGATCACAATGGGCGTCCAGTTCAGGTTGGCAAGCCCTTCAAACGAAAAACGACCTGTTTCGGCATCCTGTGTATGGCGGAAGATCACCGCGGTATCGTATACGATGGCGGCGGTGACGAGTCCCACCGCCAAAGCGGTGAGGCGGCCGTGGTTGCCTGCGGTGGGCGTGATGGCGCGCCCGGGCAGATCACGGCGAAAATTAAGCACCGAACCGAGGAAGTAGGCGGCCGCTGCGGCGATCACGGTTTCGGGAATCATGTAGGTGGCATTGTATCCGAACGAGTACAAAAGTGCCGCCGCCGTGGGCACGGAAATACCCGCCCACACGGTGGCACCCGCTAACACGTGCAGAAGATAGCGCAATACGCTGTACAACACCGTGCCCCACAGCAGGGCGATGGGTTGGGTTTTCATGCGGCGAAACGCGCCCGCAAAGCCCACCACGGCAAATGCGACAAGGTAATCCAGCACCACCACCGCCGCGACCGACCAAAAGCCGGTAACGTAGGACAGAGCCGAACTGAAGGTGAGTTGCAACAAGCCGTATGCCAAGCCGGCAAACAGGCCGAAGCCCACGCCGTGACGGTAGGCAAGCAAGATCAGCGGCACAGCCGAGGCGGCGGTGACGCTGCCGCCATAGGGCAGGTCGATGAGTTTAATAAGGGACAGCACGGTGGCCAGCGCCAGCATAACGGCGCCTTCGGTCAGACGCAACACGCGCGGGGAGATCCCGCCTTGTTTTGTTTCGGACATACACGACACTCCTTTTGGTTAAGTTAAAAGATGGGAAAAACAAGAAAAGCGCCCCGCCGACAATTGGAGGGGCGCCGATTGGACATTGTACACTATCCCAAAGGCTGTTGGACCATCCCTCCGCCGGCATTATCCGGATCAGGTTCAGGGTTGAGGTGAACCTCTCTCAGCCGACGGTTGTCAGCACCCCTTGTCGCAAATCTTACCGCCAGTATAACCGCTTAAAAAGCGTTTGTCAAGAAAATTTTTGAATTTTTCAAAAAAAGGCTTGACATTTCCCCCGAAACCCACTATAATCATCTATGCTGTCCAAAAGGACAACAAATGTGCCTGTAGCTCAGCTGGATAGAGTGTTTGACTACGAATCAAAAGGTCAGGGGTTCGAATCCCTTCAGGCACGCCAAACAAAAAAAGACCATCCAACGGATGGTCTTTTTTTTTTTTTGGCTCTGAAGGGATTCGAAACGAGCTCCAAGGGTGAGGTGCAACGCACCAAAGCCTTGGGAGAAACAGTCCGGGGGACTGTTTCGCTCGCGAGAAGAGAATCCCTTCGGAGAATAGGACAAGGATAAAACCGATGGGATTCCGACACAAAAGGAAAGAGAAAGGCGAACCATCCAACGGATGGTCTTTTTTTGTTTTTGGCTCTGAAGGGATTCGAAACGAGCTCCAAGGGTGAGGAGCAACGCACCGAAGCCTTGGGAGAAACAGTCCGGGGGACTGTTTCGCTCGCGAGAAGAGAATCCCTTCGGAGAATAGGACAAGGATAAAACCGATGGGAGGCCGCATTTACTCTCCAAACCGTTCGGTGGATTTCATCATGTTCTTTGCTGCGACAAACGCGCGACTGCCGCAGAAGCCGCCGTTGATGATTGAAATATCCTCCGCGGTAAGATGGGGGCTGTACTGCAACATTCCGCAGACGGTGAGCGAGCCCACCCCCGTTACGTGGGAGAGTACCGCGTGTTCGATGTGGGTGTCGGTGTGCGGGATGCCGCACGGTACGTTCACTCCCGTGACGTTCAGCATGCCGCCTTCCACCAAAAACACCGCCACGGGTAACTGGCGCGGCGAGGAATTGACCATGTCTACCACCCCGCGGAAGGTGTCCCGCAGGCGCACGTCGTAAACATCTTCGATCGGCGTGTCGGTATAGGAGGTGTACACAAAGGCGGTGGATTGCGTGTTCACCAGTTGAAGGTATTCACCGCCGCGGACATCTACCGCCGTGCTGACGTAATCCCCGCCAAACCCGATGACGGTGGCGGTGGTGGTGTCGCCTTGGAACACCAGCGAGCAGCCGCCCGCATAGGTGAAGCAGCCAAACACCATCTCGTCGCGCACCGTATCAAACACAAAGATCTCGCTTTTTCCTTGCACCTGTTGGAAAACCGTTTGCGCGCCCGTTCGTTTCCGCGAAGCAGCAGTTCGGGCGGCCATTCGTGCCCGCGTGCCAACGGCTGATAATTCAACTGCACGTCCCGCACAATACCGTCTGCGCAGTTCTTGGCTACGATGCCGTGTTGCAAAAACGTGCCCCCAACCCCATCTACGTAGTGGCGGTCACACTTATCCAAACAGACGCCGTTATACGCATTCAAGAACGCCACGTTTTGCACGTACACGTCGGGTGCATCGACGGCATACACCGCAAAGTCATGCGGCAGAGGAACACCCGTTTCGGCCATGTGCTGTGCCGTTTGTAACGGGTGGCAGAAGGTGACGGCACACAAGCCGCTTTCGGCGGCCAGCACCACGCCCTGTCCCGTGTGGGCAATATCCAGTACGGTGGCGATGTTATACGGCATCTGGCAAAGGTCCGCCGCCCCGCGCAACTGTACCCCACGGGGGACGAATACGGTGCTCTCCAAGCGGTAATGTCCTGCCGGCAGATACAACGTGCCGCCGGTTTCCCCTACTCTTTGCAAACAGGCATTCAAAGTGGCGGCGGCATCTTCCCACAACAGTCCCAACTCGTCCGCCAAGCAATCGGCGCTGTATACCACAGATGAAGTGGGGGTATGTATTTGCAACAGCGCGGCCGCGGCCTGTTTCGGGGTGGCGTGAAAGGGGACAATGGCAGCAGGTACGGGATCAAAACAATACGTGGCGTTGTCCGCCGTTGCAATATCCGCTTCGGAAAAGCCGTCGTTTCCCACCGCACAAAGCGAAGCGCCGCCTGCAAGTGTGACCTGCGTGGTCGCCAAACGGTTGTTCATCAGCAACAGCATGCCGTCGGTGGCGGTGACGTTGCTGTTCAAGGTGCAATCAATCAAGGATACTTTGCAGTTATGACAAATGCGAAGAGCCTCTTCGGCATCGATCACCGTGTCTTGAAACAGTATGGCTGCAAAGGTGGCGCCTTCGGGAACCAGCACGCCGCACCCGCAACGTTCGATGCGCCAGTTGGTGAGCGCTTGTCCGTTGCCGTGGGTGAAGGGGGCCACGATAGCGTAACGGCAATTCTTTATGGTAACGTTATATCCTTGTCCGTAGCAGTTTCCCGCATCAAACACCACGCCCGTGTGATAGCCGTCCACTTCGGAATCGGTGTAGTAGGACCAGTCGGTGCGTTTAAACACCACGCCTGTTGCATACTCCGAGAGATATGCGCGCAAGGCCGCTTCTTCCCCTGCAAAACGGCCGGAAGACAGCCAAAAATCGGGGGCAAAACGGGTGCGTTCAATACGCATAATGTCGCTCACACGTTCATCGTAAATGCCGATGGACAACGCCGTGCCGTAGATGTCGTACATCGAAGGGGAATCGCCGAGCAACTGTTCAACACCCACCCACGCGTTGATGAGCGTGATCTCCCGTGCGGTGGCCCAATGGGCGGTGCGGACCGTTGCGGGATACGCGACAGGCGTTTCTACACGCTGCTCCGGATACCAAAAAGTAACCCCTCGCACGCAACTGCTGTGGCTCAGCGAGATAAAAGGGGTGCTAAACTCTTCCGATAGGGCGGGGCCGCGATACACAAACACGGTGCCGCCGATGGGGTCACGTCCGTTCGGTGTTTCCCATTCGCCCAGCAAGGTGACGCCGATCGGCACGCGGATGGGAGTGCGGCAGAGGTAGTCCCCTGCAGGGCAAAACAGCGCGCCGCCGCCTGCTTCATGCAGGCGGTCGAGTAACGCTTGGATGATGGGCGAACAGTCTTCTTCGTTCCCCGTCAGCCAATCGGTGAGAATGTAACCCGCTACCAACGGTTCGGTGCGGGCAAAGCGCGGATGGCTTGCGGTGACCGCTTGCCAAACGGGTGCTTTTGTGATTTCCATAATACAACCCCCCGTTCATACAATGTCAGCATAACACGTACGGCACGGCATTGCAACAAAAACCAGAAATTCCGCAAGAAATGCAAGGTGCAAAAAACGCCTGCTCAGCCGAGCAGGCGTTTTGATCGTTACTTTAACCCGGTGGCGTGGGAAATCACTTGGTAGTTGTTGGTGAGGATTGTGTCGACCCCCATCTCCAAATACGCTTTTGCTTCGGCGGGATCGTCTGCAAAAAACACATTGCAAAGGATACCGTGCGCGTGTGCCTTTTCCACCATTTCGCGGGTTATAAAGGGTTTAAACAGTTGCACCTTTTGAGCGCCTGTGGCAATGGCGCGCTCCACGATTGCCCACGGCTGCTGCGAATCGTGCCCTACGCAACGCGGGATATCGGGTGCGTATTCGCCGAATTGGCGGAGCATGGTATCCGTTTCCAACATGAAGTACACGTGCCGCGCACAGTCGTATTGTCGTATTAACGCGACGATCTTTTTCATGATGTCTTCGGGATAGAGATCGCTGGAAAGTGGCTTTATGTGGATGTTCAGAACGGTTTGCCCGCCAAGGCGTCGTAACACTTCCTCGAAGGTCACGACAGGAAGACCGACAAAGGTGTCGGCAAACTTTTTACCGAAATCTACACCCTGAAGTTCGGCGAAGGTCTTTTCGTACACACACCCGCACCCGTCGCTCACACGATCCAGCGTGGGATCGTGAATGGAGACCACTTCGCCGTCGGCTGTGGGCCACAAATCCAGTTCGATTTCCGATGCACCCAACGCCACTGCCGCCCCAAATGAGGGCAGGCTGTTTTCGGGTGCCACCACGCTGAATCCGCGGTGAGCACATAAGCGAGGATACGGCATGTCCTTTTCAAACGGCACAACCGACGCCCCGCCAAGGCGATATTGCCACGGACGGCGTCCGTACTCGATGTATTCGTGGTGTGCCGCGGGCGGGTTGCCGTATCCGGCGGGTTTATAATACTTATCGTGGGGATCAAACTCCACCGTGAGCGCGCCGAAACGGCCCTTCATGTTGCATAACACGTCGCCCTTCGGAGAAACCGCCATCGATCCGCCGCAGATGGTGGCATGTTCATCAAAACTCACCGACGAACGCAACACGTAGGCGTTGGTGTTATACGCCAGAAAACGGCACATGATCTCGATGGCGTCGTGACTGTCGCTTCGTTGCAACGAACAGCCGATAAGGATATCGGGATTTTCCCGCGCCAGCGTGGGGAACGCTTCGTAAAAATAGAAATCATAACAGGTGAGGAACCCGAAACGCAACCCTTCGATCTCCAAAATATACGGTGGGGTGTGGGAGGAAATGTAGTCGTCGTTAAACGCCAACCCCTCTTTTTCCAGCGGCGGCAGGTGGCGTTTAAAGTATTTCCCCAAAACTACCCCATCCCGCCCGAAGGCAAAGGTGGTGTTGCGCCATCCGTCCTCTTCGAGCGAGAGCGCGTTGACAAACACCAGCGCGCAACAACGGCGGGCGGTGTCGGCACAAGCGGTCAGCAAACGGTCGATGTAGCGTCGGTGATAAAACAGCGTGTCTTCCAGCGTTTCGGTGGCACAGGGAACGTCGCTGTATTCCGGCAGGACGATGATATCGAAGGTATCGTCACACTCCGCCAACCGTGCCAGTTTGTAGTCGAAGTATTCGTCCGACAGCGAAAGGTCGCGGGAATACGGCGGTTGAATAATACAAGCTTTCATCGGAACGCCTCCACTCGCTTAATCAGTTCACGCCCCACGGCATGCATCACCGCCAAGTGGTGTTCGGTGTCTGCAAGCGGCGTAAAATTAAAGAAGTTGTCTGCTTCAAAGGTGATGTCCCCTGTGTAGTCGATTTCGGCCAGCGCGCGGCATATTGCATCAAAATCGATCTTACCAAAGAAGGGGAGCGTGTGCAAGTCGTTTGTGAGATCGGTATCGTGTACATGCAGGCAACGCAGGCGCGGGCCAAGTGCGCGGATGAAAGCGGCTGTGTCCTCATCCACCAGCGACACGTGCCCGATGTCCAGGCAACCGACGATCCGCGGAGAGTGCAAGCGGTCGATGTAACGGCAAAATTCATCCGGTGTCGAACAGGTGCTGTGCCAGATGCGCCCCATTCTTTGGTGGCGCTGCCACATGTTTTCTACCGCCACGTTGATACCGTACTCTTCGCAGTAGGGGATAAGTTTTCGGTAGAAAGCCATGTTCATGTCTTCTAACATTTCGGGGACGCCGTCGTCGTAATAGCAAAGGTGCTGTTTGGGATGTACCACAATGTTTTCCGCCCCCAGAATGGAAGCGATCTCCATCGCCCGTACGATCAGCCCAAAGCGGCGCTCATCTTCGGCGGGATCTCCTGTGCTGCTGGAAAACGGCGCATGCGATTGATTGCACACAATGCCGCATTCGTCCGCGACCGCGCGCAGGTGGCGGGCATAGTCACGATAGTCGTCGCGATTCATTTCGTAGTTTTCGGCATCGGAAAACATCCGGAACAGCGACAGATCAAACGCATCAAATCCCGCGGCGGCAATCTTGCGAATACCTTCCTCTTCGCCGTGACGGCGGCCGGGAATGTCTAACGTGGTGGATAGTTTCACAAATATGCCCCCCTTGTGCAGGTTACTCCTCGTCCTCGAAATGCAGCACCGTGTGATCGCACACCACGCCGATCTTATCCCGCAATGCCAACAGATCGGCAAACGCTTCGGGCTTTTGGTTGGGGTTGCGCAACAGGGCCGCAGGGTGCAGAGTGGCCATCATCAAGGTGCCGTTTTTGCTGAAAAACTGCCCGTGTTGACGGGTGACCTTAAAATCGGGATCGATCAGGCGGCAGGCCGCTACACGGCCAAGGCAGACAATGATCTTCGGGCGCAGAAGGGCCGTTTGTGCGCGTAACCATTCAATGCATGCTTCTTGCTCTTCCGGCAGAGGATCGCGGTTCTGCGGCGGGCGGCATTTCACCATGTTGGCGATATAAATGTTGTGTCGGCGGGACAATCCCACCGCCGCCAGCATGGTATCGAGCAATTTGCCCGCGCGTCCCACAAAGGGTTCGCCCTGCGCATCCTCATTTGCACCGGGACCTTCCCCGATAAACAACACCTCGGCATCCGGCACACCCACGCCGAACACCACGTTTTGACGCGTATCTGCCAGACCGCAACGGCGGCAGGCAAGGCATTGTTCTTTCAAAAATTCCCAGGATTGAGCCATAATTTTCCACGACCTTTCCAAAAATGTCGAAAACCTCTTGCAAAAAACGCCGAAACGGCGTACAATACCCTTGTAACGTAATTTATAAGGAGTGCTGTTTTATGTCAAAACCCATTTTAGTGGAAACCTACGCGCGTCACGTGCACGTGTCGGCGGGGGCCTTGGAAGTGGTGTTCGGTGTGGGTTACACCCTCACCCCCAAGAAGGATCTGTCCCAGCCGGGCCAGTTCGCTTGTGAAGAGCGCGTGGACGTTGTCGGCCCGAAGCGCACCATCAGCGGTGTGTCCATTCTCGGCCCCACTCGTCCCGCAACGCAGGTGGAGATCTCCCTGACCGACGCCCGTTCGATCGGCGTGGCTGCCCCCGTGCGTGAGTCGGGTGATACCGCCGGTTCGGGCGCGTGCAAACTGGTTGGCCCGAAGGGCGAAGTGGAACTCGCCGAAGGCGTGATCGTGGCGAAGCGTCACATCCACATGACTCCCGAAGATGCCGCGGAGTATAACTGCGTGGATAAAGAGATCGTGTCGGTGAAGGTGGAGAGCAACGGCCGTTCGCTCGTGTTCGGCGACGTGGTGGCGCGTGTTCATCCCAACTTCTCGCTTGCGATGCACATTGATACCGACGAAGCCAACGCGGCGGGCGGTGTCAAGGAAGGTATTATCATTAAGTAATATCATATCATCCGAGGCAATAAAAAACAAGGCTGATTTCGCAATCAGCCTTGTTTTTTTATATGATCTCCATCTCGGTTTTATCCGGGAAGATGTCTTTTTTCTCAGAAGCGGTTGACGACGTCCTCACCGTTGATGTAGTGGCGGATCTGTTCAATCGCATCCAACACGCGGCTGGCGGTCATTTTGTATGTATCGCCCGTTTCGGTGCGGGCAATACACACGCTTCCGCTGTGTTCGTAAATATCAATCACGTTGTCTGCGATGGCATCGTCCAGCGACGCAACACGCACCGAAAGCAACGGATCGCCTTGCGGGGCGGCGGGTGCGGCGCCGGTGCGGTATAACGTGACCAACACCTGATACAGTACGCGGAATTCATGGGTGCGCAACTTTTGCCCGTTCAACGTCACCGTCAACTCGTCGTCCAGCGTTTCGCCTTCGGGTGTGTGGGTGAACTCAAAGCAATACTCTTCCCCCTCCACCGTGCAGGTAATGGATTGAAGGGAGGTAAGTTTTTGCAAGAACAAGTATTGGTTCGCAAAATCGTGATAGGTCTTTTCCGCCCACGGAACTTGTTCTTTGCTGATAAGGTAAATCACGTCGCGCGCATCCACCAATGCGTAATACGCGTTGCCGTCGGATGTCTTTTTGCCCAGACGGACGATGTGATCCTGCGTGTTGTAAAAGCCCGATTCGGTGATTTCGCCGGACTCGCCGGTAGTGGTTGTGAGCACCGACAACTGAATATGTGCCACCGAACGCGGTTCGTCCAAGCCATATTCGGCCAGTTGTTCCGCTGTGGGGTGGAGTGCCACCGCTTCGCTCGCGGTAATGGATGTGACGGCAAACACTTCGGTGGAAACGGCGCTGTCGGTAGCAATGAGGTGCGGCGCGGTGATAACGTAGGACGTGTTTTCAAACTGTGCGCCGTCGTCCGTTTCTTTGGGGCGGACGGTGGTGATTACGTTATCGCGCACCGGACCGGTGAGGGACAGCTCTTTCAAGACCGCCGTTCCGTTTTCGTCCTCTTTGTTGACCGAAGGGGCGTTGACTGCCTGCAACGATACGTAGGTTTCGGGTTTTTCCATGGCGGCAGCGGCTGTGGCGCCGTCGGTTAAATATACCGTATCCCCGCGATCCACTCGCAGGTAATATTGATTCCCTACTGCCAGCGAGGCGAACTCAAACACAACGGTCACGTTATCAAAATAGGTGACGGTGGCGGTTACCGAAGGCTTGTCAAAACCGAACTCGTCCACGCTCGCCGTGGTGGCGGTTTCGGGGGACAGCACCGTGTCGGTAGCGGTTACCGAAGAAAAAGCGGATACCAGATCGCTGATGGCCGTGGTGTTCAGCGGCAGGTCGCTTTCCCCGTTCATCACCCACACCTTATCCTCGCCCAAGGCGAGGGTATACTCGTTCAAAAGAGAGTCGATCTGAATGGATTTTATGGGGGTTTCGTTCAGCGAACCGTCTTTGTTCAGCGTTTTGTCCAGAATCGTTACCGAGGTGTCGGGGGCGGCGGGAGTCGGCGCGGGTTCTTCCTGTGTGGGCAGGTATTTTGCCAGCGCCCACGTGCCGCCGATCAGCACCGCAACCGCCGCAAACACCGCCAGTACCGTGACGGTGCGGCGATGCTTTTTGGGGGCGGCCGCTTTCACTTCACGTGTGGCGGATGAGGCAAACGCTTCAATATCCGTCAACCCTTGTGCGGCGGGCCCGTCGCGGTGCGGCTCTTCTGCCTCTGCGGTATCCGAAAGGGCGGCGATCTCCGCCGCGTTCTCTTCGGGGGGCAGATTTTTGTTCAATTCGCTCATAAGTGTCTCCTTCTGAGGAAGATGGCAATGCCGAGAACCAGCGTTATGATCGGCAGACCGATGGTGAACACACCGAGGCCGAGCCACTTTGCCGTGCCCGCCTCATAGGTCAGTAACACCGATTCCATCGAACGGCTGGAAATGGTGATGGCATTTTTGGAACCGGACAGTTCGTTAAACACGTTCATGAACAACTCTTCGTTTTCCGCAATGTGCACGTATGCGCGCACTTCCTCTGCAAGAAAATCGGGACTGCCGAACACGGCGGCGTAGGAATGCACCGTCATGTTTACGGTGGGAGAAGGAACCTGTTTGTGCGCCACCGCCGCACCCACAACGGGGTAGGTTTCGGAATTGTAGGGTGTCGGTTCTTCGCTGTCGGACGTCAGGTCGTCGGGAATATCCACCAACTGGGCGGTATCGCCGAAGGTGACCACCGGCGTGTTGTACAGCGACAACTCGCTGTTGTTTTCCTTGTGCAACACGAGTTTTTGCGCATACGGCACCAACGTTTTTGCTCCCTGCACACCGCCCGCGATGGTTTCTGCAGGGATGTCGCCGTAGGCAAAGTAGGGGCTGTTGTAATAACTCACCGTTTCGCGGACCAACGTGTTGGTGATTTCGATGCCGTATTCCTCTTGCACCAATTCATATAAGTTGGGGCAGTCGGCGGTATAGTCGGTGAACAGCACCAAATTGCGGGAATATTCACCCTTTTGCTGCAGCCAGGCGTTGATGGCGGCGATCTCGTCGTGGCTGTAATCGGTCGCGGGGGCGGGGAACACGATGGTGATGGCATCCTCGCTGATGGTTTCCGATTTGGTGAGATCGCAGGTTTCCACCGTGTAGGCGTTGTTTTCCAGTACGGTGGTGAGGTCGTTCACGGTGTAGGAATCTTCGTTATGCCCCACCATCAGCACCACAGGTGCCAGATGTCCCGTCACTTTCATCAGGTGAGTGGCGATCTGACGGTCCACATACGATTCCACCGTGGGGAAGGTGTAATACATCTGGTAGTACTGCACCATTTCCTCATAGTTGAACAGATCGGTCAGCGCAATCACGCTGTAGCGGTCGCCGCACAGGAACAGGATGGAGTTTTCATCCACTTCGTATTTGGAATAGGGTTTCACCAAGGTAGGGTTATCCGCATAGTTGATGTAGGTGGCGGATACGCGCCCGTCTGTGGCACTTTGGCATTGGCGCAGACCTTCGTAAAACTGACGGATAACGGTGTGTACCTCATCGGTAAAGCCCGAGGGAGTGCGGTAGTAGGATTCGTCTTGGAAAATGACGATCTCCACCTCCTCTTCCACCGTGCCGATCAATTTCATTGTATCGTCCGAAAGGGTAAAGGTTTCGTCTTTGGTAAGGTCGAGATTGATGGGGAAGGCGGTTTCCAGCAAGCGGGCGCCCACGTTCACCGCGAGCACCGCCACGATCACCAACACGGTGAGGACGGTGGAAAGCGTGCCGTAACGCAAGCGGCGGTTTATCCGCCGCACCTTCGGGGTGGGGAGTGCTTTTTCTTCGTGTGTGATCTGTTCGGTCACGTTGTTTTGGTTATCCATTCAAAAAGCCCTCCTTTCCTCAACTCCATCTCTTGCGGTCGAGCAAACGAACCGTCAAGAAAAGGAACAGCGCTTGTAAACTCAGGAAAAAGATCAAGTCGGAATACTGCAAGCTGCCAACGGTGAAATTGTAATACCGTTGATACACCGACAAAAAGTTGACCACGCTCACTACGATGGTGTTGGAGGTGAACACCGAGGTCAGATCGTCCACCATAATGAGCATGAAGGAAATAGCAAAGGTGGCAATGGCGGATACAAACTGACTTTCGGTGAAACTCGAAACCAACAGACCGATGGAAATGATGAGCCCGCCGAGCAAAAGCAACCCCAGATAGTTGCCGAAGATAACAGACCAATCGGGTGTGGCGGAAAAGGCGATGATGACACCGTAGATCAGCGTGATGGAAATGCCCAGCGCAAACACGGTGAGTGCCGCAAAAAATTTGCCCAGCGCAATGCCTGTGAGGCTGATGGGGGCGGTGAGCAGCGCTTGGTCGGTGCGCTGGCGTTTTTCATCGCTGAACAGACGCATGGACAATACCGGCAACACGATGAGCAGGCAGATCAAGAACAGCATGTCGTACACGCCCATCAACGACGTACTGCCGCCGATCAGATTGTAGCTGTAGAACAGGAAACCGGAGAAGCAAAACAAAATGGCCAACACCGCGTAACCCAGCGGCGAGGTGAAGTACGCGCGCATTTCACGGGAATAGATCGCACCCATTATTTGACCTCCTCCTTCTTCGCCTTGCGGCGTTCTTTCTTGTTGGTATACGTAACGGCCTGTTCACGGGTAAGTTCAATGAAGATCTCTTCCAGCGACATTTCCATGGATCTCAGTCCCATGACGGGCCATTGCCGTTCGGCAAAGCGGCGGAAAATATCTTCCCGCACGTCCACGTTGTTCTTCGGTTCGATCACGAAATCGTGCATGCCCACTTCCCGTGTTCCCAAGGGGGTTACCTTTTTGACGCCGGGGATGGAGGCAAGCAGTTGTGCGCTTTCCGCCGACGGGCCTTTGACACGCACCGTCAGACGGCGATCTTCGGAATAGCGGCGGGACAGATCGGCGGCGGTATCGTCCGCCACGATGCGTCCGTGATGGATGATCACGATACGGTCGCACACCGCTTCGATCTCCGACAAAATGTGGGACGAAAGAATGACCGTGTGATGACGCCCCAAACTCTTAATGAGCGCGCGGATCTCGATGATCTGATTGGGATCGAGGCCCACGGTGGGCTCGTCCAGCACCAGCACGGGCGGGTTGCCGATCAACGCCTGTGCAAACCCCACGCGCTGACGGTAACCTTTGGACAAGTTCTTTATCAAACGGGGGTACATTTCCTCGATCTTCAAAATGCGACAGATCTCGGCGATGTGTTGTTGCCGCGGGAGGGTGCACTTTTTCAGATCGTACATAAAATCCAGATATTCCCGCACGGTCATATCCAAATACAGCGGCGGATGTTCCGGCAGATAGCCGATGTGGGATTTCGCTTCGTTGGGGGATTCCAGCACGTCGTATCCGTTGATGCGGACAACCCCTTCGCTGGCAGAAAGATACCCTGTGAGAATGTTCATCGTGGTACTTTTGCCGGCACCGTTCGGCCCCAAAAAGCCCAGGATCTCGCCTTCGCGCACTTCGAAGCTGATGTCGTTCACCGCCACGTGGGAACCGTACCGTTTGGTAAGATGCTCTACTTTGATCATACGGCCTTGAACTGCCCCGCAGGGCAGTTCCTCCTTTCTCGGTTGCTTTGCCCGCCAACACGGACATATACTCCTATATTATACAATACGGAAAGTGCATTTGTAAAGAAGATTTGAATTTTTGAAAAAAATAAAAAATTTCAAAAAAGCACCCCAAAGGGGGTAGATTTTTTGTTTTTGTTGTGTTATACTGTGAAACGACAGGGGTGTGTTTTCGCATCTCACAAAAACAAGGGGGTTAACTTATGGGTATTTTGGATCGTCTGTTTGGCCGTCGTGCCAAAGAGGAACCGCAACACGCCGCGCCGACGGTGAAGAAACCGCCGGTGCAAAAACCTGCACCCGTCGCAGAAAAGAAGGCGGAAGAGAAAGTCGCGCCTGTGGCTGCGGTGAAGGAAGACGCCGTTGCCAAAGCACCGGCGGAAGAGGCTGCGGGAGAGGTGCCGCCGTGGGGTGCGCATCTTCAAAAACGGTTGGACACCTACTTTGCACGTCTGCGGGTGGATTTCCCCGACGGCGTGGTGGTGCGCTTGAACACGGGGCATAAAAAGCTGGCGGAACGCGGTGCGGAACTGCGCCGTCTGATCGGTTACGAAGGCCGCTTGGACGAGTTCTTTGCGCTGGGCGGATTCACCTATCAGCGCAGCACGGGCGGTCGTCCGTCCCTGCCGCAGGAGCAGACCGCTTCGGTGGAAGATCGCCTGCGTGAGGCGTTCCCCGACGACGTACCGACCGTGTTGGCGGTACAGCAAGCGGACCATCGGTTGTACTTGGATCTGCGTGCGGCGGCGCGTAAAGCGGGTTGCACCGTGGGTGAGTATCTGCAACAGTTCAAAGCGTAAGTAGAGGGGAGTTTTTGGTATGAATAAGGTTAAAGTAATGATTTGCGGCGGCGAATACACGTTGTGCACCGACGAAGCGCCGGAATACGTACAAGATCTGGCAGGGCGCGTGGAACGCGCGATGAATGAATTGCTCGCGACTCCCCGCATTTCGCTGTCAATGGCGGCGGTGTTGGTGGCGCTGGAACAGGCAGATACCGCCGAAAAGGCGCTGCGCGCTTCGGACAATCTGCGTGCGCAAATGAAGGAATATCTGGACGATAACGCCCGCGCCCGCATGGAAGCGGACCGTCTGCGTCAGGAGAACTCGTTGCTCCGCCAGAAACTCGCGCTGTACGGTCAGGAATAATATGCCTCGTGTAGAGATCCTGGCACCTGCCGGCTCGCCCGATGCGCTTACAGCGGCGGTACGGTGCGGGGCGGATGCGGTGTATCTGGGCGCTTCGACGTTCAACGCCCGCGCAGGTGCGCAGAATTTTGACGACACGGCGCTGGCGGCGGCGGTGGCGTATTGCCACGCACGGTCGGTCGCGGTGCATCTCACCTTGAACACGATGGTGCGAGAGGACGAGATGGATGCGGCGTTGGCGGTGGCCGAACAGGCGGCCGCGATCGGCGTGGATGCGTTGATTCTGCAAGATCGCGGTTTGGCACGGCGTGTGCGCGCCT
>JAZSHJ010000009.1:0-3201 GCA_045533175.1 Acutalibacteraceae bacterium | reverse complement strand
TTACCGCCGAGCAGTTCACGCATCGACGCGTCGCCCTCGGAAAACAGGTATACATACTTGTGACTCATGTTTTCATCCTCCTAAAATTTTTGCCTGTGAGCGTAAGTTATTCACAGGTCGCTCCACAGTAACGCCAACATTATAACACTATTGAAAAATTTTTTCCATAGGTTTTTTCAAAAATTTTTGAAATCGTGGTATTTTACTTAAAAAATACGCAATTTGAGGTGCGGTATGTGAAAAATAATGCACTTTTTCGCTTGCAAAACCCGTTTTGTTCTGTCATAATAGAAACACGGACATCGGGGGGCTCTTTCGATGCCCGCATTTCCCGTTTGAGGTGAGAACCATTATGTTTTTTAAAGCAAAAGCAAGCGGCCCTGTGGATTGGCTGATCGTGGGGCTGGGTAACCCGGACAAAAAGTACGTCGGCACGCGCCACAACGCGGGTTTTGCCGCATTGGAAGCGCTGGCCGAAAAACTTTCCGTGCGGGTGGACCGCGTGAAATACAAATCCTTTTGCGGCGAGGCGCGCATCGGGGACAGCCGCGTGCTGTTGATGATGCCGCAGACCTACATGAACAACAGCGGCGAAGCGGTGCGCGAAGCCATGCAGTTTTATAAATTGCCGCCCGAACGGGTGCTTGTGATGTTTGACGATATCTCTCTGCCCGTGGGCACGATTCGCGTGCGGCGAAACGGCAGCGCAGGCGGGCAAAAAGGAATGGCCAGCATTATTCAACTGTGCGGCAGCGACCGATTCCCGCGGGTGAAGGTGGGAGTGGGCGAAAAGCCGCACCCCGAATACGATCTGGCCGCGTGGGTGCTTTCAAAATTCACCAAAGAGGAAGCGCCGCTTTTGGTGGATGCCGCCCGCCGTGCCGCCGATGCCGCCTGCCTTATCGCACAAGGACAGATCGATGAGGCCATGAACCGTTTTTCGAGGTGACGTATGTCTTTGTTTTCAAGTGGATTGCAAGGATTACCCGCGTTCAAAAAATTGGCGGAGGATATCACCGCCGACCGCTTGCCCGCCGCCGTCACGGGCGTGGGTACGGTGCACAAGGCGCTGTTGCTTCACGGTTTGCGGGAGGTCACGGGGCGCCGCCTTGTGATTTTGGTGGGTGAAGAAGCGGAAGGCACACGCCTTTGCGAGGATCTTACCGCGTTGGGGGAACGGGTGTGTATCCTCCCCGGACGCGACCTGTCGCTGCGGCAGGTGGAATCGGTTTCCCGCGAATACGAACAACAGCGTCTGGGTGCGCTTGCACGGCTTTTGAACGGCGATGTCGATTGTGTGATCGCCACGGCGGACGCCGCCATGCAATACACCCTGACACCCGATGCATTGTTGGAACATACGCTGGACTTTATGGCAGGGTGCGCTCTGCCTGCGGACAACCTGCCCGAAGCGCTGACCGCCGCGGGATACGAGCGAACGGCACAGGTGGAAAGTGCGGGACAGTTTTCGGTGCGCGGCGGTATCGTGGACGTTTGGGCGGCGGACGCGTCCGCCCCGTTGCGCATGGAGTTGTGGGGCGATCAGGTGGACACCCTCGCCTTTTTCGATCCGATCACTCAACGGCGCACCGATCCGTTGGACGCGGTGTCCGTGCCGCCCGCAGCCGAGATATTATGCGACGAACCTATGATGTTGGCGGAAAAGATCGACGCGTTGGCAAGCGGTTTGAAAGGACGTGCCGCCGCAGCAGGACCGGCGCTTTCGGCGGATGCCGCCCGCTTGCGGGAAGGCACCTCCCCCGCTTCGTTGGACAAATACATTCCGCTGTTATACGACGTCCCCGCCACCCTGTTTGATTTTGCAAAAGACGCCCTGCCCGTGCTGTGTGAACCCGCCAAAGTGAAGGAGCGTGCCCGCACCTATCTGTGGCAGATGGAAGAGGATATCACCGCCCTGCTTTCGGAAGGGCAACTTTGCCGTGGGCTGACTTCCTATGCAATGGATTGGGACACCCTTTCCCATCGGTTGCAAAAGGGATGCCTCACGTTGGACGCATTTGCCCGTTCCTCTGAATGGGCGATGAAATCGCTTTACAACCTCACCGCCCATCAACTGCCCGCGTGGTCGGGCAGCGTGGAAGTGTTGTGCGACGACCTGCGGGATCATTTGAACCGCGGCATGGCGTGTGTGGTATTGGCGGGGCAGGAAGAGCGTGCCGCTACGGTGCTGGCGGAAGATCTGCAAAAAGCGGGGCTGCCCGCGTTGTATGCCCCGCATCCCGAAAAGCCGCTGACAGGGCGTGTATTGGTGACACACGGCGGCTTGTCCTCCGGCTTTGAATTGCCCGACGCTTCGTGGACGGTCATCACCCACGGGCGTGCCGCCTCGGCGCGGCGAAGCGGCAAGGTAAAGAAACAAAGCCGCGGCGCACAAATCCACAGCATTTCGGAACTGACGGCCGGGGATTACGTGGTGCACGCCGCCCACGGTATCGGCATTTATGAAGGGATCCACCAACTGGCCGTGCAGGGCGTGGTGAAGGATTATTTGAAACTGCGCTACGACAAAGGCGACACGCTGTACGTGCCGGTCACCCAATTGGATCTTGTGTCCAAATACATCGGCACGAAAGAGGACGTCACCTTGAAACTGCACCGTTTGGGCGGGCAGGAATGGCAAAAGGCAAAAGTGCGCGTGCGCACGGCGGTAAAGGACATTGCCAAACAGCTTATTGCCCTCTACTCCGCCCGCATGGCCACGAAAGGGTTTGCTTTCGACGAAGACGGCGCGTGGCAAGGGGATTTTGAACGGCACTTCGCCTACGATGAAACAGAAGATCAACTGCGTTGCACCGCCGAAATCAAAGCAGATATGGAACGCCCCGTACCGATGGACCGCCTTTTGTGCGGTGACGTGGGTTTCGGCAAGACCGAAGTGGCCTTGCGTGCCGCTTTCAAATGCGTGACCAACAGCAAGCAGTGCGTTTTGTTAGTGCCGACCACGATTTTGGCATTCCAGCACTATAACACCATTTGCCGCCGCATGGAAGGATTCCCCGTGAAGGTGGAGATGATCTCTCGTTTTCGCACCTCGAAACAGCAAGAAGAAATCTTGCGTGCGGTCGCCCGCGGCGAGATCGACATTCTGGTAGGCACCCACCGCCTGTTATCCAAAGATGTGAAATTCCGCGATCTAGGCCTGTTTATCGTGGACGAAGAGCAACGCTTCGGTGTGGCTCA
>JAZSHJ010000135.1:0-46021 GCA_045533175.1 Acutalibacteraceae bacterium | reverse complement strand
CGGAAATAGAGATATTCATCACGGTGTTCACGCAGAATGGAGTAGGCATCCACCACGTTTACCGATTCGTGCAACGAGCCGTAAATGTAATCTATAGCGCGTTTTTGATTGGCGGAATGGATATCCTTGCGGATATCGTCATCCAACACGATATCTACCGCTAACGGGATCAGAATATCGTACACATTTGCTTTGCCCTTAAATGCTTCTGCCGCACGGTTGATGGCACCGATATAGGTGTTGGCCGCACGTTCGCTGAATCCGTACAATTCATAACCGGCGTTATCCGCCACCAGAATACCGCCGAGTGTTTGCGTTCCCGCCACCGACGGGGAGGGCGGTACGGTGGTCGTGGTGGTCGGGGACGTCGTGGTGGACGTGGTGGTTTCGCCGCTTTCGATTGTAGCGGTCGTTGTCGGCGTCGCGGTGGTCGTGGTAGTCGTATTAAGCGTGGTTTGATACGGTGCCAACGTGGCCAGAGTGGTTGTTCCCGTGGGGGCGGTGGTCACGCGCGTGGGTGCATCCGGAATGGCATCGTCATCGAACTGCGAGTTGACATCGGTGTATATCATGTTTTTGCGCAAGCCGTATAACGATTGAATGTGACCGTTGACCGCTACCATCTCTTCACGAAACGGAAAGGTGTCCGAGAACCAGGTGTCAATATCCGCAAAATATTCGCCGCTGAGCAAGGTATCAACCGAAAAGGCGGGGAAGGAGGCAAGTGTGCGCTTTTCACCCTCCGAATAGGTTGGACGAAGGAACAACAGAAACGAGAGTACCGCCCCGCCGAACAATGCGATAAAGAACAGGATGACCTTTAAAGGGATATACTTGTGCTTATACGGCTTTTCGCTCGTTGCAGGAGTGAATTTCGTGTGTTTGGCTCCCAAATCGAATTCCTCCTTACGTTAAAATTGAAAATACAAGAACGGGTTGTAACTGTTACCCACCAAAGCGAACGCAGAGAGCGCCAGCAGCAGGACGGGGGCAAAGATGTGGACGATGCCGAGCACCACGCGTGCACCGCCGCTTGCGGGAGCGTGACGCTTGAGTGCCAGGTTGACTGCATGCACAAGAGGTGTGACGGCCAATATGGCGACAGGCAGGAAAAAGGCGTAGTTCAGCCATACGGTGTTCGCTTCAAACGAAGTGAGCGCATTTCCGTTTTGCCCGAACAGGCCGCACAGCGTCAGCCACACGAGTGACAGATCGCGGAAACGGAACAGAATCCAGCCGAAGAACACCACGACCATGGAGTACAGCCATGAGAAAAGAGAAGGTAGGCGATCGAGCAGCCGCTTTAAGAACAGCTTTTCGAGCATCAAGAAAACGAAGTAATACAATCCCCACAGCACGAAGTTCCAACTGGCACCGTGCCATAGGCCGGTCAGCGCCCACACGACCAGCAGGTTGCGTATGGTGCGAAGCATGCCGCGGCGACTGCCGCCGAGAGGAATGTACACATAGTCGCGGAAGAAACTACCCAACGACATGTGCCACCGCCGCCAAAATTCGGTGATCGAACGCGAACGGTAAGGATAATCGAAGTTTTCAAGGTAATGGAATCCCACCATGCGTCCCATACCGATCGCCATGTCGGAATAGGCGGAGAAGTCCAGATAGATCTGTAGCATATATGCGAGAGCGCCGAGCCACAAGAGTGAAACGGGCTGTGATGCAATGGCGGAGGCGGCTGCCGCCACATCCGCCGCGGTGGCAGACAGGCCGTCGGCGGGGAGATAGGTGTCGGCAATCACGGCACAAACATTGGCAAGCAACACCTTCTTACCGAGTCCCACGGTGAAACGGGTGATCCCTTCGCTGACATCCTCGGATGAAACGTGCCTCAACAGCAATTCTTCCGATACGTCGCTGTAACGGACGATCGGGCCGGCAATGCATTGGTGGAACAAACTGACATACAAAAGCAGGCGGAAGAAACTGCGTTGTGCCGGCACGTCGCCGCGATAGACGTCGGCCACGTAAGAGAGCAACTGGAAAGTGTAAAACGAAATGCCGATGGGCAAAAGAATTTGCGGCACAACGGCAGGAAACCCGATAAGCGAGTGCAGGTTAGTAAGAGTAAACGTGCCGTATTTGAAAACGCCGAGCAATCCCAGATCCACCACGCAGGCAAGAAACATCCACAGTTTGCAACGGCGATATCCGCTGTGCCGTTCGATCAACCGTGCAAACATCCAGTCAAAGAACGCCATGGCCAACAGCAACAGCACGTAGACCGGCTCGCCCCAAGCATAAAACAGCAAGGAGAAAAGGAGAAGCACCGCATTTTTGGCGCGTATACCGCGTGCAAGCACGTAAAACAGCATACACAGCGGAAAAAATGCAAAGACAAATAGCAAATTTGAAAAGACCAACCTGTCCACCTCATGTATATAAATTACCAATTATACATATTACCTTATTTTTCGACAGGTTGCAACCCCCAAACCGGAAATTCCGAAAATTTCCGATCCGTTTGTTTGGCTTGACAGTACCCCGCGTTTTTTGGTACAATATAGAAAACAAAAAAAAGGAAACGGACATGAAGAAAGTGTATGTGTTCGATCTGGATGGCACGCTGTTGGATTCTACCGCTGTGTGGCACACGATCGATGAGGAGTTTTTGGGAAAACGCGGGCTTTTGTTGGAACGTGATTATGCCGAAGCGGTATCGGTGATGCACTTGCAGGAGGCGGCTGTATACACTATTGATCGGTTTTCGTTGAACGAAACTCCCGACGCTGTGGCGGCGGAGTGGGAACAAATGGCATACGATTTCTACGCCTCACGCGTGCAGGTAAAGGACGGGGCGAGGGACTATCTTTTACAGCTTCGTGAACACGGGGCACGCGTGGTGTTGGCTACGGCGCTGTCCCGCAAACTGGCAGAGGCGGCCTTGGCGCGGTTAGGGTTGGCGGAACTGTTTGAAACCGTGATTTACGCCGATGAGATCGGCTATGGAAAAAATTCGGCGGCGTTTTATCTTGCCGTCGCTGCGTTTTTAGGGGTGACTCCCGCAGAGTGCGTGATGTATGAAGATACGCTTCGCGGGGTGCGTTCCGCGAAAGAGGCGGGTATGTTTACCGTGGCGATCGAAGACGAAGGTTCGCGGGATTGCCGCGAGGAGATTCGCTGCTTGGCAGACGAGTATTGGACGGAATATAAAATTTAAATCCCGTTCACAGATGAACAGGATTTTTCTGGTAAACTGTTTACAGAGTTTGGAAACGAGGAATGAACATGAAAAAACGTGACTATTCAAAAATCACCCCCGCTATTCAGGCGCTGGCGGATAAATGTGTAAAAAACGGCGCTATTCCGCCCGAATTGCACGTGAAATATGCTGTTAATCGCGGCTTGCGCGACGTGAACGGTAAGGGCGTGCTCACCGGCTTGACCGAAATCTCCGAGATTGAATCCAAAAAGACGGTGGATGGGGAAGAAGTGCCGTGCGAAGGAAAGCTGTTTTATCGCGGTTACGCCATTGAGGATCTCGTGAACGGGTTTGTCGGGGACGGTCGCTTTGGGTTTGAGGAGATTACCTATCTTATCCTGTTCGGTGAACTGCCGAGTGATCGGGAATATGCGGATTTTCGCGCTCTTTTGGCGGATTACCGTTCGCTTCCCAACTCGTTTGTGCGCGACTTTATTATGAAAGCACCCAGTACCGACATGATGAATTCCTTGGCGCGTAGTGTGTTGGCGTTGTATGCGTATGATAACAACCCCGACGATGTGTCGGTGCAAAACGTGTTGCGGCAATGCTTGCAGTTGATCGCCATGTTTCCGTTGCTTGCGGTATACGGTTATCAGGCGTACGATTATTATCGCCGTGACCGCAAGAGTTTCTTTATCCACGAGCCGCGTCCCGACCTGTCCACGGCAGAAAATATTTTGCACATGTTGCGCTTGGACAGTAAGTACACGCCGCTGGAAGCGCGTATTCTGGATATGTCGCTGGTGTTGCACGCGGAGCATGGCGGCGGTAACAATTCCACCTTCACCACTCACGTTGTGTCTTCGTCGGGCACCGATACCTATTCGGCGGTGGCCGCTTCGCTCGGTTCACTCAAAGGGCCGAAACACGGCGGTGCAAACATTAAAGTGTGTGCCATGTTCAAGGATATCAAAAAGAATGTGCACAACTGGAATGACCGCGAAGAGATCAAGGACTATCTGCGCCGTATTCTTCGTAAAGAGGTGTTTGATAAAAGCGGTTTGATCTACGGTATGGGACACGCGGTGTATTCGCTGTCCGATCCGCGCGCCCGCATTTTGAAGAGCTACGTGGAGCGCTTGGCACAAGAGAAACACCTGATGAAGGAATATGCGCTGTATGCCGCCGTGGAAGAGTTGGCGCCCGAAGTAATTGCGGAAGAACGCCGCATTTATAAAGGCGTCAGCGCAAACGTGGATTTTTACAGCGGGTTTGTGTACGATATGTTGGATCTGCCGCCCGAATTGTACACCCCGTTGTTTGCTACCGCCCGCATCACAGGGTGGAGTGCGCACCGCTTGGAAGAGCTCACAAACGCAGGCAAGATCATTCGTCCTGCCTACAAAGCGGTGCAGCCGCGGCGTGAATATTGCGCGATGGTTGAACGCTGAAAAAAGTTCGATAAAAATTGAAAAAAGATATTGACAAAATGCTCTCACCCCGCTATAATGTTAAGCGTTGCAGCTGAGCAACACATGCGGCCCGGTAGTTCAGCTGGTTAGAACGCTAGCCTGTCACGCTAGAGGTCGACGGTTCGAGCCCGTTCCGGGTCGCCACATGCATCTATAGCTCAGTAGGTAGAGCGCATCCTTGGTAAGGATGAGGTCACCAGTTCAACTCTGGTTAGATGCTCCAAAAAACAAAGCACTTCTTTTGAAGTGCTTTATTTTTTTTCAATCCGAAGGATTGGTATGTAATCGCCGTTAGGCGTATGTAATCACGCGTAGCGTGTATGGCATCACCGCAGGTGCATTTCCTTCGGATTGATTACATACTATTCAACGAGCACAAAGTTTAACAGGCTATTTTTGTGTTGTGCTATACAATAAAAGTAACGAGATAATTGGATTTACTCATTTTATTCAGAATAGCAAAGAAATTAACAAATGGTTTTACACAGATTTATGGGTTGACGAGAAATATAGAAGATTGGGAAATGCGAAAAGAATAGTAACAGCAGGGTGTGATTATCTGTGGAGTATAGGTGAAAAAGTTCTATTATGCACGACGGATTGTGAAAACTTACCTTCCATAAACACACAAGTTTCTTTGGGATTTAAAGAAATCGAGAGTGAACCATTTGAGTTTTTTGATAACGCTGATTTATTGATGTTTTTGAAGGAAATAAATTAATTATTTAGAAAATCAGGTTTTTCATCCAGTTCTTTTTCGGACACGAGAGCCAAAAATCCCGTCCTCTTGCGAGAACGGGATTTTTACGTTTTCAGGACTTCTTTTCCTTGCATATACGCGGGTGCTGTGGTATAATGTCGAAGTATTACAGAATATGATGTGAAATTCAATGTCGGAGAGGGTATATCGGTATGCAACGTGAACGTTTGGGAAGCCGTCTGGGCTTCATTTTGCTCAGCGCCGGTTGTGCGATCGGTGTGGGCAACGTGTGGAAGTTTCCGTGGATGGCAGGTCAGCACGGCGGCGGCGCCTTTGTGGTGATCTATCTTTTTTTCCTGTTTTTGCTTGGTTTGCCCGTGATGCTCACGGAGTTTGCTTTGGGACGCGCCAGCCAAAGCAGTCCTGTGAAACTGTATCAAAAGCTTGAAAAACCGGGGCAGAAATGGCATTGGCACGGCTATGCAGCCTTGGTGGCAAATTTCATTTTGATGATGTTTTACACTTCGGTTACCGGTTGGATCGTGTATTATTTCATATCGTTCCTGAGAGGGAATATGACGGGAATTACCAACGAAGCATCCGCGCAGTTATTTGACACCATGCTGGCCAATCCCGCCGTTACGGTTGGGTTTATGGCTGTTGTGGTGGTTCTTGGCTTCGTTGTGTTGTCTTTTGGCTTGCAAAAAGGGGTGGAGCGCATCACCAAATACATGATGGTAGCGTTGCTTCTCTTGATGGTCGTGTTGGCGATAAACAGCTTTACTTTGGACGGTGCGGCACAAGGCCTCACGTTCTATTTGAAACCCGATTTTTCCAAGATCAACGGAAACGTTATCGTCGGCGCCATGAACCAGGCGTTCTTTACTCTGAGTCTTGGTATCGGTTCCATGGCCATCTTCGGCAGTTACATCGGTAAGGAACGCTCGTTGGTGGGAGAGTCGGTGAACATTTTGTGCTTGGACACCTTTGTGGCCATCACCGCGGGCCTTATAATTTTCCCCGCATGCTTTACCTTTGACGTGGAACCGGGGGCCGGCCCGTCGCTTCTGTTTGTGGCGATGGCTAAGGTGTTTAACAACATGTCAGGCGGTCGCTGGTGGGGTTCTTTGTTCTTCTTGTTCATGGTGTTTGCCGCGTTTTCCACCATTATCGCCGTGTTTGAAAACATTCTCGCTTGCGTGCGCGAGCTGACGGGATGGGGCCGTGTGAAGGCATGCGTGATCTGCGGCGTGGCGTTGCTGGTGTTGTCAGCACCGTGCGCGCTTGGGTATAATTTGTGGTCGGGATTTGTGCCGTTTGCATCGGGAAGTCGCGTGTTGGATCTGGAAGATTTCCTTGTCAGCAACTGTTTCCTTCCGATCGGTGCCCTGTGTTACGTGCTGTTCTGTGTGAGCAAAAAGGGATGGGGCTTCGACAATTTCTTGGAGGAAGTGAACGCAGGTAAGGGTATCAAACTGAAGAAATGGATTCGTCCCTACATGACGTACGTGTTGCCCGCTGTAATCGTGCTGATTTTTATCATCGGCATCTTGAATTTTGAGTTTGCCGATGGCTTTACGGTGCTTGGTTGGATAAAAGGTCTGTTTTGATCTGCGGAGGGATGGTTGTGAAACGAGTCGGTGTGTCCACGGCCGGTGTGTTGCCGACTGAGGCAACGTTTGTCGCTTTGCGTGCTGCGGGGATCGATGCCACGGAGATTTCCGTGACGTGGAATCTATATGAGGAACTGAATTATCGCGATATTAAGCGGTTTTCGCAGGAATATGGCGTGCAGTTGTGGTCGTACCATCTGCCGTTTTGTCCGTTTGAGGTTGTGGATGTCTGCGCGCTCGACAAAGCGGTGCGGGAAGGGACCGTCCGTTATTTTACCGAACTGATCGGAAAAGCATCCGACATCGGTATCGACAAATTTGTGGTGCATCCGAGCAGCGAACCTCTGGAGGCGGCAAAGCGCGAAGAGCATCTGCGTGCGGCCGAAGAATCGCTTGATCGCTTGGCCGAGATCGCGTATCGCAACGGGGCGGTGATGGTGGTGGAGGATCTGCCGCGCACCTGCCTTGGTAACACGAGCTCTGAAATTTCTCGCTTGATTGCCGTGAACGATAAATTGCGCGTTTGTTTCGATACCAACCACCTGCTCACCGAGGATTCCGCGGATTTTGTGCGGGCGGTGGGGGACAAGATCGTAACCTTGCACATGTCGGATTACGACGGCCGTAACGAACGCCATTGGATGCCGGGTGAAGGCTGTGTGGATTGGCCGCGATTGGTGGAAGCCTTGGAATCGGTTGGGTATGATGGCGTGTGGATGTACGAGTTGCCGTTGGCGGCTAACCCCACCATCGACCGCCCACGCGATTTGACGTTTGAAGATTTCAAAGAGAATATCGGTTATCTGTGGAACAAAAAACAGCCGCCCGCTATCGGTCGGCCGAAATTATGAGGTGATAGTATGCTGTTTCATTATGTGCGTCACGGGGATCCGATCTATAATCCCGATTCGCTCACGCCGCTTGGAGAACGTCAGGCGGAAGCGGTTGGCAAACGCTTGGCGTTGCACGGGGTGGATCGTGTGTTTTCCTCCACATCCAACCGTGCGATTCTCACGTCCAAACCCACGTGCGAATTGATGCGGATACCAGAGCCGACCTTGTTGGATTTTGCCGAGGAGGGACTCACCTGGCGTCGCGTTGCTACGGTTAATGAAAACGGCGTGAATACGTGGGCGTTTTACAGCGGTAAGCACGTGGAACTGTTCACCTCGCCCGAAGTGTATGAGTTGGGACACCGTTGGTATGAACACCCCGAACTGACCGAGTTCAAAGAAGGGTTTGAGGCGATTTATAACGATATTGATGAATTCCTTCTGTCGCTCGGGTATGAGCATATCCGCTATACAGGGCGATATAAAATCGTGAAACCCAACAACGAACGGGTGGCGCTGTTTGCCCATCAAGGGTTCGGCATTGCGTTTATGAGTTGTGTCTTGGATATTCCGTATCCGATCTACTGCACACGGTACGATATTTGTCATTCAGGTATCACTACCATCAATTTTCAAGAGTACGGTGAGTATGCTGTGCCGAAAGTGTTGGTGCATTCTTCCGACGCGCATCTCTACAAAGAAGGATTGCCCACGAAATATAACTACGGCCATACGCTCTAATAAAAAAACGGGTTCTTTAGAACCCGTTTTTTTATTGCACAGGAGGAAGCGGTGTGGTATACTGGAAATGTGAAAACCGAGGAGGGGATACCGTGGAACCGAAAGACTACGTAATATCCAAAATTGAAGGGGAATATGCCTATCTTCACGATTTGTCGGGTGAGTGCAAGGAGGATCTGTTTTTGGCGCTTGCGCTGTTGCCGCAGGGCGTGGACGTGGGCACGAAACTGCGTTGTGAGATGTTTTCGTATGAGGTGATGGAATGATACGCTACGCTACTATCGGACGCGGCACGATTGCCGATCAATTCGTTGCGGGTGCGGCGCTGTGCGGGCGCTTCACGTTGGCCGCCGTGTATTCCCGTAACGAGGAAACAGGGCGTGAATGGGGCGCCAAGCACGGGTGCGACACGGTGTATACCGATCTGCAAGCACTTGCCGAAGCCCCCGATGTTGATGCGGTGTATATCGCCTCGCCCAACAGTTGTCACGTGCCGCAATCCGAAATGATGTTGCGCGGCGGTAAACACGTGATCTGCGAAAAGCCGATCGCCACTTCGGCGGCGGAATACGCGCGACTGAAGGCGCTTGCAGATGAACGAGGGCTCGTGTATATGGAGGCCATCATTCCGCGGTATGTAACAGGGCGTCGCGCGATTCGGGAAGCGCTCACATCCATCGGCAATGTTGCCTCGGCGCGATTCGATTTCGCCCAGTTAACCAGCCGTTACGAAGCGTTGCAACGCGGCGAGCAGGTGAACATCTTCGATATGTCGCTTGCGGCGGGTACGCTGATGGATCTGGGGGTATACTGTGTGTATGCGGCGGTGGATCTGCTCGGTATGCCGCGCGGCATCACAGCCATGGCCTCCTATTTGCCGGGCGGTGCGGACAGCGGAGGTGTCGCCTTGTTCGATTACGGCAAATTCACCGCCGCGCTGACCTACACCAAAGTGGGACACAGCGCCATTGGTTCGGAGATCACAGGGGATAAAGGAACGCTCGTGATCGAACGTATCGGGCTGTACGTCGGGGCGTATCTGGTGCAAAATGGGGTGAAAACCCGCTTGTTCGAGGACGAACCGAAGGAACAGTTGATGAGTTGTGAAGCAGCGGCGTTTGCCGATTTCACGGAAGGGAAGAATCTTTGTGAATACGCAAGTGCCTCGGAGTTGGCTTTAAAGGTACACACGTGTATGGATACCATCAAACAAGCGGCGAACATTCGTTACGGAGGGGATTCATAATGGCATTGGTAACGCTTAATGTGTTCAGCGAAGCGCTGGGCATGCAAACACAAGTGCAGATCATACTGCCGCAACGTTCCTCGCAAGGGGAGATCGGCATCGGAAACGGGGCGGAGGACACGGCGTATAAATGCCTGTATTTGTTGCACGGCTTGAGTGACGATCAAACCATCTGGTTGCGGCGCACCTCCATCGAACGGTACGCGGCGCAGTATGGTATTTGTGTAGTGATGCCGTGTGCAGATAAGAGCTTTTATTGCGATATGAAATACGGCATGGCGTTTTATACTTTCATTGCCAAAGAATTGCCGCGCTTGATACACGAGTTTTTCCACGTGTCGCATCGGCGGGAAGACACCTTTGCGGCGGGACTTTCCATGGGTGGCTACGGGGCGCTGAAATTGGCCTTGCGTGAACCCGAAACCTTCTGTGCCGCGGCGGGACTTTCGCCGTGTGCCGATATTAAGAATCTGGATTTCTCCGAGGTGATGCGTCCCATTTTCGGCGACGATATGCAGGTGCCGTGCGAGGATGATCTTCTGTGGTTGGCAGACAACTGCAAAGATTCCCCCGTTCGTCCGCGATTGTATATGGGTATCGGCACGGAGGACTTCTTGTATGAAAACACCCGCGCGCTGAAACGAAAACTCGAGGAAAACGGGTACGATTTCACCTACCGTGAATCCGGTGGGGCGCACACGTGGGAGTTTTGGGATGAATATATCCAATACGTGTTGGATTGGATGTTTAAAGAATAACGTCGAACACAAAAAAGGGTTGTATCTGTCGGATACAACCCCTTTTTGCCGCAAAAACCTCTTTACAAACACAGGGAAATCGAGTATAATACGATATATATTTTCTTTAGGAGTGATTTGCATGGGTTACACCATTGCACAAAAACTGATCGCGTCGCACTTAGTCAGCGGCGAGATGAAAGCGGGCGCGGAAATCGGCCTGCGTATTGACCAAACGCTCACGCAGGACGCTACGGGTACGATGGCGTATTTGGAGTTTGAAGCGATGGGCGTACCGCGGGTGAAAACCGAACTGTCGGTGGCGTATATCGATCACAACACCTTGCAGACGGGTTTTGAAAACGCGGACGATCACCGTTACATTCAGTCGGTGTGCAAAAAGCACGGACTGTATTTCTCCCGCCCCGGTAACGGCATCTGCCACCAGGTGCATTTGGAACGTTTCGGCATTCCGGGTAAAACCTTGATCGGTTCGGACAGCCATACCCCCACGGGCGGCGGTATCGGTATGCTTGCGTTCGGTGCGGGCGGCTTGGACGTGGCCGTGGCCATGGGCGGCGGCACGTACTACATCACCTATCCCAAGGTGGTGCGTGTCAACCTCACGGGAGCTCTGGAACCGTGGGTGGCGGCAAAGGATATCATTCTGGAAGTGTTGCGCCGTTTGTCGGTTAAAGGCGGTGTCGGCAAGATCATTGAATACGGCGGCGAGGGTGTGAAGACCTTGACCGTTCCCGCGCGTGCTACCATCACCAACATGGGTGCGGAACTTGGGGCTTCCACGTCGGTGTTCCCGTCGGATGACATTACCCGTGCGTTTATGAAGGCACAAGGGCGTGAAGCGGATTGGGTGGAACTGTCGGCGGACGCAGACGCGGTGTATGACGAGATCGTGGAGATCGATCTGTCCGCGCTGGAACCGTTGGCGGCTTGTCCGCATTCGCCCGATGCGGTGAAGAAGGTGTCCGAGATCGGCGAGATCAAAGTGGATCAATGCTGCATCGGTTCGTGCACCAACTCCTCTCTTTCGGATATGCTGAAGGTGGCGGCGGTGCTGAAAGGTCGCACCGTACATCCCGATGTGTCGCTTTCCATTGCTCCCGGTTCCAAGCAGGTATATAATATGTTGGCGGAATGCGGTGCGTTGGCGGATATCATTGCCGCAGGTGCGCGTGTTTTGGAATGTGCGTGCGGTCCGTGCATCGGCATGGGGCAATCTCCCAATTCGGGCGGTATTTCGCTTCGCACCTTTAACCGCAACTTTGAAGGCCGTTCCGGCACGGCGGACGGACAGGTGTATCTTGTCAGCCCTGAAACGGCGGCGGTGTCTGCCATCACGGGCGTGTTCACCGATCCGCGCAAGATGGGCGAGGCTCCCGTTATTTCAATGCCCGAACGCTTCCTTATTAACGACAACATGATTTTGCCGCCCGCCCCCGTGGAGGAGATGGATACGGTGGAGATTCTGCGTGGGCCGAACATCAAACCGTTCCCCGCGACCGCGCCGTTGCAGGAAACCATTGAAGCGGATGTGATGCTGAAGGTGGAAGATAACATCACCACCGACCACATTATGCCGGCCGGTGCGAAGATTCTGCCGCTTCGTTCCAATATTCCCGCCATTTCGGAGCATTGCTTCGTGCGGTGCGATCCCGCGTTCCCCGGCCGTTGCAAGGCGGCAGGCAGCGGTATTGTGGTGGGCGGCGCCAACTACGGTCAGGGCAGTTCGCGTGAACACGCGGCGCTGGCTCCGCTGTATCTCGGCATCAAAGCGGTGATCGTAAAATCCTTTGCCCGTATTCACGTGGCAAACCTGATCAACGCCGGTATCCTGCCGCTTACATTCAAGAATGAAGCGGATTACGATCGCATCTCGCTGGGCGACAAGCTTGTGCTGCCGGATGTGCGTTGTCGCATCCAAAACGGTGAAGCGGTGGTGCTTCGCAACATTTCCACGGGAGAGGAGATCGAGCTGAACGCCGATTTCTCCGAACGTCAGGTGGCCATGCTGCTCGCAGGCGGTCTGTTGGATTACACCCGCGAACAGAATAACTAAGTTAAAAGAACAGCCAAGTGCTTTTGCACTTGGCTGTTCTTTTATCCTTTCACAGCGCCGCCCGTAACACCTTCCACATAGAACTTTTGCATGCGCAAGAACAAGGCGGTGACGGGAATCGCGACCAATACGGAACCTGCACAGAACATGGTGAAGAAGCGGTAAATATTCTCTTTGCTCACCATTTGATACAGGCCGAGTGCCAGCGTGTAGTTTTGGTAATTGTCCTTCATAATGACGCTGACGAAGATAAAATCCGTCCATGGAATCATAAACGACGTGAGGGCGGTATAGGCGAGAATCGGTGTGGACATCGGCAGGATGATACGAAAAAAGATCTGGTGGCGGGTAGCGCCGTCCAATGTGGCCGCTTCGTCCAGCGAACGGGGAATGGTATCAAAAAAGCCTTTGGCAATGAAATAACTCATGCACGAGCCCGCGGAATACACCAAAATTAACGCGATCAGCGATTGCGCAAGTCCGATGACTTTCAAGAGGTGATACACCGCGATCATGGTCATAAACCCCGGAAACATGCCCAGAATCAATCCTGCATTCATAAACTTACGGCGAGAGGGAAACCGCAGACGGCTGAAGGTGTAACTCACCGCCAACACCAAAAAGGTGCTGAGCAAACAGGTGCACACCGCCACCGTCAACGTGTTGGCGTACCATCGCGGATAGTTAAACAACGCTGTGTCGGTAAACAGGCGGCGATAGTTGTCGAGTGTCCATGTTTTGGGGAGAAGATAGGGGAGATACGCGCCGCTTTCCCCGCGAAACGAAAGAATGACAAGGTATACGATGGGAAGGATCCACAAAATGCCGAGAAGCAACAGTACCAAGGAGATAGTAACGTTCACGGTGCGTTGCCGTGCATAATATCCGGCTCTCATTGGAATTGCTCCTCCTTTCGTGCGGATGCGGATGAGTTGTATACCAACAGCGACAATCCCGCCGACACGATAAAGACGATGATGCCGATGGTGGATGCCAAGTTGTAATTTTGCTGATCGACGGTTTGTTTGTACAGCCACGTGACAAGCAAGTCGGTCTTACCTGCTTGAAAATAGTCCAGCGACAGCGGCCCGCCGCCCGTTAACAGGTAGATGACGTTAAAGTTGTTGAAATTTCCGACAAATTGGGTGATGAGATAGGGGGTGGTCACAAACAGCATATACGGCAAGGTGATGCTGAAAAAAGTGCGTATCGGGCCCGCACCGTCAATACGGGCGCTTTCATACATATCCACGGGAATGTTCATTAGAATGCCGCTGGTGATGAGGATGGTGTAAGGAATACCGATCCAGATGTTCACCACAATAACGGTGATCTTGGCCAGCGTACCGTCGCTTAAAAAGGGGATGGGCTGAGTGATCCAGCCAAGCTGTTGCAACAACACGTTAATGCCGCCGCCCGTGCCTTCGGCCGAAAGCAGTTGCGCCATCAACAGCAAGGTTACGAATTGCGGTACGGCAATGGGGATGACGAACAAGGTGCGCCACAACCCCTTAAAGCGAATGCCGCGTTTGTTGATGAGCAATGCGACCGCCATGCCCAACAGGTAATTTAAAAAGGTGGCGAAGATAGCCCAGACAACCGTCCATCCAAATAAACGAAAGAAGGTGGAGGAGGTTTGTCCGCTTCCCGAAAACAATGCACGGAAATTTTCAAATCCTACCCACGTAAACAAGTTGCCCGGCGGCTGATGCGCTTTATCAAAATTGGTGAACGCGATCAGCACCATAAACAGAAGCGGCAACACGGTGAACACAAACACCAAAATGATAGGTGGTGTGAGCAACAGTACGTGATACTTTTTGTCGATAAGCGTGCGACAATCGTCGAAAAACGTGGAAAGCGATTCCCCATTACACCGCTTTTCCTGCGCTTCCAACGCGGCGCGCACGTTGCCTGCATACAGTCGAAAAAACAACAAAACAGCAACCAACGTGACCACGCCGAACAGCAAGATGGCCATGGAGTTGTCGCCCGGGGTGATGCGATAAATGCCGAGTTCTTCATCGAACACCCGTTGTTGCGTTTCGGTGCCCAGCGTGGAAAGTTTGGAAAGGTATGGCCATCCGAATCCGAACAGATAAAGGAAAAACAGAATTTGGGCGGTAAGATATAAAAGTCCGCGTCCGACCTGTCCGTGAAACAGACACCCGCTTCCCATTATTATGAAGGATAAGCGGGTGAAAACGTCCCCTCGTTTGACGGCGGTTACCATGCTGTGAAGCAAACCGTCGTTATTTCTGCTGTACCGCCGCTTTGCGAGCATCATGGACTCACTCCTATGCCGTGATTTGTTGTACCATTGTGTTCAGTAACGCTTCCACCGTGCGGGTGTAGTTTTTGGCTTCCATGGCGGTGCCGAACGCCTCCAGCGGATCCCACGTGCTGCTGAGTACGTCGCGTTGCGTTACGCCGTATACGTTCTGTTGTGCCAAGGCGGATAATGCGACGTTCGCTTTTACCTTGTCGCTGGCCGCGGCCTTCAAATTGGAAGGGCCGATGGCGCGGGTTTCAAACCGCTTGATCTGGTTTTGCTCGTTGGTGAGATATTCCGCAAGCGTCATCGCTTCAAGCGGAAATTTGGTGGTAGCATTCACCCCCATCAACTTGTAGCCTGCAAAACTCGCCATCTGCTTTTGTTCGCCGCCGCACGTAAAGGTAGGCAACTTTACGGCCGCATATCCGCTTTTCAACTTTTCTTTGATTGCTTCGGCGTTCCACGTGCCTGAAACACCTGCACAAATGGTGTCGCCGATGCCGCCCGTGAGCACCGCATCGTTGCCTGTCACAAACGCGGGATCGGCGCAAAAGGCTTTGATGGCTTCGCCCGCCTGTTTACCAAAGGTATTATTGAAATCACAGGTCTGTTTTCCGTTTGCATCCAATCCCAGTTTACAGCCCGCACCAAGGAAGAAGGAGGCGTTATACCATCCGTTGGACACATCCATATACACGCGTTTTCCTGCACGGTTGGCGGCGGCCAGCAGACCGTCCAGCGTTTTAACATCGTTTTCGTTCAGAATGCGACTGTCGTAATACAGAAAATATCCGTTGTCCGCCGTGATGGGATACGCAAACAGACGATCCCCCACCGAAGCAGCTTTTACCGAACCTTCATTGTTTTCGGTGGTAATGGTTTCTTTGTGACGGGTGATCTCATATAACGCCCCCGCACGGTACAGATCGTTCATCTGGTCGTCGGAAAAGGCAAACACATCGCCCGCCGCCGCGGGATCTTCCAACACACGGGTTTTGGCTTCGTCTTCACCCACCACGCCGAGCGTGATGTTATACGTTTTGCCGTCATCGGCGTGTTCTTTTTTAAAAGCTTCGATCATCTCGGACAGCATGGCTTGATCTTCACCCGATCCCCATACTTTTAACGTTATGGTACCGTTGTCCGCTTTGCGGCGGCAACCGGTCGGTATCAACATCGCGATTGCCAACAGGATGGCAACGGTGCGGTGTAATGTTTTCATATCATCCACTCCTTTATTTTCTTTCTCCTATTTTGTGCCGTCCGTTTCCGGTTATGCAACGGTGCGCTTCGGTGGTGTTTCTTTCCGTTGACAAAAACCGACAAATTCGTTATACTTTTTTTAGGTTCTGTATTTAGGGGGACGTATGAAAATAAAAATAAAACACGCCGCTTTCAGCGATGTGTTGCAAATGCCGTCGAGGAACGCGCATAAAGTCAAAAATCCAAATATATTGTTTACCACGTTGGTACGTTTATTGTCCTTGCCTGCGCTGTGGAGCACGCGGTTCACCTATCGTCGTATCGGTATGGAGCGTCTTGGAAAGCGTGAAGCTTGTTTGATTTTGATGAATCATTCGGGTTTCATCGATTTGAAGATTGCTTCCAAACTGTTGTATCCGCGCCCATATAACATTGTGTGTACATCCGACGGGTTTGTGGGGAAGAATTGGTTGATGCGGCAACTCGGCTGTATTCCCACCCAAAAGTTCGTGACCGATTCCCGTTTGGTGCGGGAACTGATTACGGCGCTGAAAAAGCGGGGCTGTTCGGTGTTGATGTATCCGGAAGCAAGTTACAGTTTTGACGGCACGGCAACTCCGTTGCCCGACAGCGTGGGAAAACTGGTGAAAAAATTGGGCGTGCCCGTGGTGATGATACGCACCTTCGGCGCCTTCGGACACGATCCGTTGTATAACGGGTTGCAACTCCGGCGAGTGAAGGTGTCGGCCGAACAGGAATATCTGCTTTCGCCCGAAGAGATTACCTCGCTTTCAGCCGAGCAGATCAACGATATATTGGCTGCACAATTTGGGTTTGATAACTTCCGTTGGCAACGGGAACATCACGTGTGCATCGACGAGCCGTTTCGTGCGGACGGATTGGAGCGCGTGCTTTACAAGTGCCCGCATTGCGGCGCGGAGGGTGAAACGCGCGGAAACGGCGTGACGCTCACCTGTACCGCGTGCGGCGTGAAGTATACCCTCACCGAATACGGTGCATTACAGGCGGAAAACCGCGAATCTGCGTTTGTTCACGTTCCCGATTGGTATGCCTGGCAACGGGATGAGGTGCGCCGTGAACTGGAAGAGGGGCGCTATCGTTTGGATACAGCGGTGGATATTTGCGTGTTGAAAGATACTTCCTGCTTGTATCGCGTGGGGGAAGGACGCCTTACCCACACGGCGGCGGACGGATTTCGTCTGATCGGCTGTGGCGGCACGTTGGATTATCGGCAAGCGCCCGCCGCGGCATACAGTTTATACGCCGATTACTTTTGGTATGAGATCGGGGATGTGATCTGCATAGGCGACAGCAAAATGCTGTATTACTGTTTCCCGAAAGAGAAGGGAGTACCCGTGGCAAAAACGCGCCTTGCAACCGAAGAGTTGTTTAAACTGAGAAAACTCCAAAACACATAAAGAAAGAGCAGCCGCCCCGAAGGTTGGCTGCTCTTTTCGTTGTTATACCTTCCAGATATCCACGGCGTACTCTTCCACCGAACGGTCGCTGGAGAATTTACCGGCGGCGGTAGTGTTCAGCAACCCCTTGCGAGTAAATGCCTCACGGTCGCGGTAATCGCAGTTGGTCTGCATCTTGGTTTCACAGTAGGAAAGCAGGTCGGCCATTAAGAAATAATGGTCCGGTTGATGCCACGAAGCTCCCGCGGTAATGGCGGTGTAGAGTTCGCGGAACATCCCTGTTCCGCCGTCGTCCACCGTGCCGTCCACTAAGGTTTCCACCACGCGCTTCAAACGCTCTTCTGCCTTTATCCGCGCGTTGGGATCGTATTGCGGTTTCAACGCGGTGACCTCTTCGGCGGTGAGTCCGAAGATATAGTTGTTTTCCCGTCCCGCTTGTTCCACGATTTCAATGTTTGCGCCGTCGTACGTGCCCAACGTGACCGCACCGTTTAACATGAATTTCATGTTTCCCGTACCTGATGCTTCGGTGCCTGCGGTAGAGATCTGTTCCGAAACATCCGCTGCCGGCATGATAAATTCCGCAGCGGTGACGTTGTAGTTCGGCAGGAACACCACCTGCATCTTGTCATTCACATCGGGATCGGCGGCAATGATGCGCGCCCATTCGTTGATATACTTGATGATGGCTTTGGCACGGAAATAGCCGGGCGCCGCTTTTGCCGCGAAGATATACACGGTGGGAGTAAACTCCTTGATGCGCCCTTCTTTCAAGCCGAAATAGGTGTCGGCAATGGAAAACGCATTCAGCAGTTGCCGCTTGTATTCGTGCAGGCGTTTGGCTTGAATATCAAAGATCCACGTAGGATCCACCGTCACGCCGCATTGTTGTTTCAAGAAAGCGGCAAGTTGTTGTTTCTTTTGCAGTTTCACGTCGGCAAAATCCGCAAGAAACGCCTTGTCGTTTTTCAGACATTCCAATTGGCGCAGTTGGGTAAGGTCGCAGATCCATCCCGAACCGATGCGGGAGGTGATAAGTGACGAAAGTTCGGGATTGGCCAATGCCAGCCAGCGGCGTTGGGTGATGCCGTTGGTTTTGTTGTTGAACCGTTCGGGATACAGCGTGTACCAATGCGGGAGTACCTGTGATTTCAAAAGTTCGGTATGAAGCCGTGCAACGCCGTTGACCGAATGGGAGCTGAAGATGGCAAGCCGCGCCATGTGCACGGTGTTACCTTCCAGAATCCAATATTTTGCGGCATCATCTCCCGTGATATTTTGCCGCCGCAACTCGCGTTGCAAGGCCACGTGCAGATGGCGTACATACGGCACCAACTGTGGCAGGATCTCCGTGAAGAGATCAAGTCCCCATTTTTCCAGCGCTTCGGGTAATACGGTGTGGTTGGTGTAAGCGAACACACGCCGTGCGATGTTGAGAGCTTTGGTGAAGGATACGCCGTCCTCGCACAACAGGCGGATCAATTCGGGGATCGCCACTACGGGATGAGTGTCGTTTAACTGAATTGCATAAAACTCGGGCAAGCGGGCGTAACGCGTGCCGTACTTTGCCTTGTATCGGCGCAACATATCCTGCACCGATGCCGCGGCGAAGAAATATTGCTGTTTCAAGCGCAGAGCTTTGCCTTCTTTGGTATCGTCGTTCGGATACAGCACCGCCGAAATGCGCTCTGCCGCGTTCTTTTCACGCACGGCATCGTCATATTGCTGGGCGTTGAATGCGTCAAAATCAAAGGGGGAGATCGCCTCGGCCTGCCACAGACGCAAGGTGTTTACCGTGCGCGCACCAAAACCGATCACGGGAGTATCGTAAGGTACGGCCCACACTTCCTGTCCGTCGCCGAACACGATGTGTACCCGGTCTTCTTCGCGGCGACGTGCCCACGGATCGCCGAAACGCAACCAGTTATCCGCCTCTTCGCGCTGAAACCCGTTTTCAAACGTTTGCTTGAACAATCCGTAACGGTAACGAATACCGTAACCGTCCAACGGAATATCCCGCGTGGCGGCCGATTCCAGATAGCAAGCGGCCAGTCGTCCCAGACCGCCGTTGCCGAGCGCGGCGTCTTCGATTTCCTCGAATATACGGATGTCCACATTGTGTTTTTGAAGCAGCGTGCGGACGGTGTCGGTTTCTTGCAGATTGTAAAGGTTTTGATAGATCATGCGGCCGATCAAAAACTCAGCCGACAAATATGCCACGCGTTTCCCTTTCTTTGTCTTTCCCCAACGGTCGTCCACCGAAGCCAATGCGGCTTTGGATACGGCGTTGTACAGCTCGGTCGTGGTGGCGTTTTCGATGCGTTTGTGTGCGTCAATACGCAGAATGGTGCGAATATCTTTTTCCAAACTCATAGCGGTACTCCTTTATCGGTTATACAACGTGACAAACTCCGCCAAACGGGAGGCGAGTTCGTTGGTGGCGGCGTCGGGCATCATGCGCCATTTCCAGTTATCCCCCACGGTGGACGGTGTGTTCATGCGAGCATGACTATCCAGGGCCAACAGGTCTTGCATCTGAAACACGGCAAGATCCGCCACGCTTTGATACGCGGCGCGCAACATACCCATGGGGATGGCTGTGCGCCGCTTGACACCGAGATACCGCATCATATAACTGAGTTCCCGCCGCTTGGCGCGGGAACAGTAGCCCACGATGGTGTCGTTGTCGTGCGTGCCGCCGTATACCGCGCGGTTACGGGGAAAGTTGTGCGGCAGATGCGGGTTGTCGGGATTGCCGTCAAACCCGAACAGCAACACGCTCATGCCGGGATATCCCGTTAGCCGCAGGAGAGAACGCACCTTCGGATGCAATACGCCCAGATCTTCTGCCAAGACACGCATGTCACCGGCTACGCTGTCGATCGCATCGGTCAGCAGACGTCCCGGTCCTTCGCGCCATTCGCCGTCGATCGCGGTTTCACAGGCGGCGGGGATGGCGTAATACCGTGCCATACCGATAAAGTGGTCGATGCGCAAGACGTCATACAAGGCACGGCACGCGGTTACCCGTGCCTTCCACCAAGCAAAATCGTCTTTTGCCATGTGATCCCAATCGTATAACGGGTTGCCCCAGCGTTGGCCCGTAGCGGAAAACATATCCGGCGGTACACCCGCCACGGCGGTGGGGTGGCCGAGGGTGTCCAGCTGGAACAGCGAACGGTTGGCCCACACATCGGCGCTGTCGGCCGATACGTACAGCGGAATATCCCCGATCAGAGAGATGCCGCGAGCGTTGGCATACCGCTTTAAGGAATCCCATTGCCGACGAAAAGTGTATTGGCAAAAACACACGAAGCCGATCTCGTCGCTGAGTTCTTCGGTGTAGCGTGCTACGGCACCGGTTTCACGCAGACGAATCGGTTCTTCCCACTCGTTCCAATCACGATGGCCGAAATGCTCTTTCAACGCGGTGTACAGGGCGTAGTCGGGAAGCCAATGGGCTTGCTCTTTGCAAAACGCACGGTACGTGTCATCGGGCGTGAAACGGCAATAGGCTTTCTTTAACAGATCAAACCGCGTGCGAAACAGGTGCTCATAATCAATATCTCCGACCTCTTCGCGGGCGCTGTCCGCCTCTTCGACGGTGAGAAGTCCTTCCCGTACAAGGCGTGCGGGATCAATGAAATACGGATTTCCCGCAAAAGCGGAAAAGGATTGATAAGGACTGTCGCCGAAGCCGGTCGGGCCCACGGGCAACACCTGCCAATATCGCTGTTTGGCGGTGGCAAGAAAATCGGCAAAAGCAAAGGCTTCATCGCCCAATGTGCCGATACCGAAAGGGGAGGGGAGAGCGCTGATCGGCATCAATACGCCTGCCCCGCGAACAATGGTCTTTTTCATACAAAAACCGTCCTCGTCTGATATGTCGTTAGTATGACCGCACGAAAACAAAAAACGCATACGAAAGATGCGTTTTTTGCGGAAAATTACGGGGTGAGTGCAAATCCCGCTTCATACAAAGCGGTGGATTCCGTGAAGCGCAGGTTTTCATCCGCGCATCCCAACACAACGGCAAGCAAGCGTACACCGTTTTTTTCGGCAACCGATGCAAGGCAATATCCCGCTTCGTCGGTAAAACCCGTTTTGCCGCCCAACGCATTCGCGTAATAGTATGCGGGAAAATGCGGGTTTAATAAGCGGTTGGTGTTGGTGTAACTCAGCTTTTGCCCATCCACCGTGGTGAAAGAGGCTTGCGGCGTGCACAGCGCTTCACGCACCGCATCATACTGCCACGCAAAATCCAGAATCTTCAGCATATCCGCGGCGGTGGTAACGTGAAAGGTGTGGTGCATGCCGTCGGGATTCATAAAGCAGGAACTTTGGGCACCGATGTTTTTCAATTCTTCGTTCATCAATTCGCAAAAGCGTGTGGCCGCTTCAAAATTGCTCATTTCCTCTTCGGGATACACCATGCGTGCGGTATGCACCGCAAGGCAATAAGCGGCATCACCGCCGGAGGGGAGAAGCAACGCTTGCACCATCTGCGGTAAGGTCAGTTCCATACCGAGTTTCAAATACGCACTACTGGCACCTGCCTCTTTCAGATACACCTCGTTCCCCACAAGGTAGTTCTGACTGCTTTGATTGTATTTTGCCGCAACCGCTGCCGTCATGATCTTCGTGAGACTGGCGGGAGCACACGTGACACCGGCATCTTTTTCATACAGAACACGGTCGTTTGTTGCGTCGTATAACAGCACGTGTTTTGCCGTGAGAGTGGCGCTCAGTTGTGCCGCCGCTTCGTTCGAGAGGCTCGCCAAAGTGGTGGTAGTGGTTACGGGTGTTTCATCGGAATAATCCGCACCGCCGTCGGTGTCTCCGCCCGTGGGGGTGTTGCTGCTGTTGCGAAACAGAAAAAAGAGGACACCCACCGCCAGAGCAAGAACCAACACAGCGATAACGAAAACGGGAAGTAAGCGGCGAAGAATCTGCCGTCTGCGCTTGTTACGAAAAGTGCTTGTTTTATTCATACATCGTCCCTCGTTTCAGATATACACACAGTATACTACCTTTTTATCGTTTTGGCAATGTACATATTTAGGAATTGTGCAAAAAGATTGACAAAAATTATAAAAGCAGGTACACTAAAAGGCGTGATTACAAGCGAAAGGTGCTGTAAAATGACATACGATAAGTCACAAATGATGCACGGCACGCTGGAGGGGTGTATTTTGAAGATCATCCGTCTCAAAACGACCTACGGCTATGAAATATTGATGTTGCTTCGTGAAAGCGGTTTTTCGGATATTGCGGAAGGAACGATCTATCCGTTGTTGCTTCGCCTGGAAAAGCAGGGAAGTATCACGGCGGAAATGCGCCCCTCGCCGCTTGGTCCGCGCCGCAAGTATTACACCATTACACCGGCGGGCGAGGAGTATTTGCGAGCATTTGAAGAATGCTGGGATCAACTGTCCCGTTCGGTCGGTCGGTTGATGCGTTCGGGAGAGGAGGAACAATATGAAACAGAGTGATCTGCGCACCGTGCTGTTGCAGTTGTCGGTGGAAAACCGCCGTTCGTTGCGGCGTATGAGCCGCTTTTTGGATTCGTATTCGCTCAACGAAGTGGCACAGGAAGAGTTGCTCACCGATCTTGCCGGCATGGCGTTGGAGTGTCAACAACGCGGCCAGAAGTTTTCCGAAACGGTTGGCATGGACGAAGTGGTGTTTTGCCACGAACTGGTGGCCAACAGCCCGCGTGAAACGTGGATGGAACGGGTGCTGGGTTCCTTGCGCTGGTTGGTTGCATGGATCGGTTGCATGTTGCCTGTGATGTGTTTTCTGGAATGGGTGTTCCCGTGGATGAGTGGACATATCGAAGACGGGTTGTATTACGTGCCGTTGCCGTTTTTATGCAAATATTGTGCGGCCGCAGTTTCCGTCGCGGCAGGTATTTACCTGTTCAAGCGATTGACGTATTTTTCCCGTTCGATGGTGTGGACGTGGTTTGCGGTGGCGTTTTTGGCCGTGTTCATTACGGTATCCGAAGTGTCGGCAAGGTTTATGCAGGCAATTACGGTGCCGCTTTCTCCGATTTTGTGGTTGGTGGGATTCGGCGGTATGCTTGCGCTTTTGCACATCACCAAACGGTGTGTGGCGTTGACGGTGGCTTATCGCCAGAAAAAACAAGAAAAGGGCTGATACCGTGTACGGTGCATTGGAACATGTCGCGCGTATGCGTTGCACGGTGGGGGAATGCCCCACATGGGATGAACAAACGAGGGAGCTCTGTTTTGTAGATATTGCGGAACGTGCGTATCACATAATGGACTATGCAAGCGGTGCGGTGCGCACGGTGAAGGTCCCCGAAATGCTTGGGTGTCTGGCGCTGTGTGAAAACGGCGATAAGCTGCTTGCGATGGAAAGCGGAATCTATCGCCGTGGGGCGGACGGTACTGTCCGCATGGCGCACGAACCCGTGGTTCTCTGCGGTGCGCGGTTTAACGACGGAAAAGTGGGACCTGACGGCGCGTTTTATGCAGGTACGTCGGGCAGACGTGGCGAAGGCGCTTTTTATCGTTTGGAAAACGGGCGCTTGTCCCTGTTGTTCGGCGGTTGCACCTGCTCGAACGGCCTGGATTGGTACGGTGACACGATGTTTTATTGCGATTCGTTGGAACATCGTGTGGAACGGTTTGTGTTTGCAAACAGAAACCCAACGCAAAGACAAACCGTATTGGAGATTCCGAAGGAGAATGGCTTGCCCGATGGCATGACGGTGGACCAACAGGGAAATTTGTGGCTTGCGCTGTGGGGCGGTTGGGGCGTTGTGTGCATTGATCCCGTGGCCCGACGCATTGTGCGACGGATCGAACTGCCGGTGAAGCAGGTTACTTCTTGCGCGTTTGCGGGGGCGGATCTGCGGGATTTGATCATCACCACCGCCGCGCAAGGGCAGGATGCGAAGGAACAACCGCAAGCGGGAGATGTGTTCCGCGTGCGGTGTGACGTGCCGGGGTATCCGACGCGGCGATATAAATGAAAATAGAACGCAAAACATGGCTTGCAACAGCGTGATGTCCTTGGGGGAAATTGCGCTTTGCAAGTTTTTTGCTTTTTTGAATACAAAATGCGATGAAAAACGTGTTGTAGGTGAAAGGAGGACAAAGCAATGCATCGTATCGATACGGAACAAGACATTGAAAGAGTAGTCAGAAGTTATACGGACACATTGCAAAAGCTCGCATTTTCCTACCTACACTCGATTGCAGATGCGCAGGATGTTACTCAAGAGGTGTTTCTTAAGTTGCTTATAAAGACACCTCGCTTTGAAAATCGGGAACACGAAAAAGCATGGCTGATTCGTGTGACGATCAATGCGTGCAAAGACCGTTTGCGCCGAGAAGATCGGCAAACGATTCCGCTTGAAGACGCGTTGACGATCGAAACGGCCGACGGTGACAACGAATTGCTTGCGGAGGTTATGGCGCTTCCGGAGAAGTACCGTACGGCCATACATTTGCATTATTACGAGGGGTACAGCGTACGTGAGATTTCTGCTATTCTTCGCAGACCTGTTGGGACGGTTGCCACGTATTTGAATCGTGGTCGCCAGCGGCTTAAACAACGATTGAAAGGAGATACATATGAACACCTATCAGAAGAAAATGAAAGAACTTCCCTTTGATCCGGCGTTTACGGAGAAAACGATATCTTTGCTCAAAACCCATGTCGAGGTGGCTTCACCGCAATCGGCAAACGGCTTCAAAAAGGGGTTGATTCGTGTTGCTTTGATTGCGGCGACACTTGCGGTAACCCTGCCGCTGGTTGCATTTGCGGCCGTAAAATTGCTCACACCGTCGGAAGTGGCGGAGTTTTTCGGTAAAACAGATTTGTCGGTGGCGTTTGAAGGGGATGATGCTGCAATCGTCAATCAAGAAAAGACGGTAGGAGATTATACCATTACCCTTCATGGGATCGTCGGCGGAGAAGACGTGGCGAGGGATGTAGCGGAGTATGTGGAAAATAAGGATTCACGCTATATTGTTCTTTCGGTTCGGTATACGGACGGACGGACGATTGAAACGGGGGACACGTGGGAAAACGATCCGATTTGCCGTTTTACAGCCTCACCCTACGTTCATGGACATACACCCGGCACCGTGAATTTGTACACGCTGGAGAGCCGTGCCAGCAAGGGCGTGGTAAACAACGTGCTCTACCTTCTTATTGAAGCGGATAAGCTGGGCGTGTTTGGTGATATCCCGCTGTATCTCGGCGTGCTGGAAAGTGATCGACCTGCCCATGTTTACAACGAGGAACAAAGTCCCTTTGTGATGAACGAAAGCGGAGAAATCGTGTTGAAAGAACAGTACGATGAGGATATGGCCTGCGTAGTGTTCACCTTGCCGAATTAACAAATCCCACACCGATGTTTGCAGAACTCTGCAGACATCGGTGTTCCTTTTTGCAAAGTATCGGTTTGTTGCGGGAAACGGTTTACTTTTTGCCGAACGTATGTTAGAATGGTAATAGTGAGGAAAGGTGGCGACTGAAATGCGTAACGATATTACCAGCATTCCCGTAAGTGAGGTGTTTGAACCGCGCGACGGTTGCCCTGTCTGCCGCATGCGTGACCGTTTGGAAGAACGTGTGGTGGAATACATCACGGGGGCGGCCATGATGGAGCCCGACGTGCGGGAGGACACCAACAAACAGGGGTTTTGCATTACCCACTATCGCCAGATGCTCAAACGCCGCAACCGCTTGAGTGTGGCGCTGATGTTGGAATCGCATTTGGCAGAAACCGAAAAGAAGGTGTTTGCAGGTTTGCCGTTGGTGGGAAAGCGAACCACCAAGCAGGTGCGTTCTGCCGAAAAAGCAGCAGACAGTTGCTTTGTGTGCAGTCAGGTGGAATGGGGAATGGAGCGTATGCTCGCCACCGTTTGTCGGTTGTATGAACAACAGCGTGATTTTCGCACACTTTTCTCTGAACAGGACTATCTTTGCTTGCCGCATTTTTCGCGTTTGGCGATTCCCGCGGGGGCTATGGATAAGCGGTGGCAACAGGAATTTTTAAAGGCTGCATCGGCACTTTCACGGAAATATATTGCCGAACTGCGCCACGATGTGCACCATTTCACCGAAATGTTTGACTACCGCAACAACGGGGCGGACGCGGATTGGGGAAACGCCAAAGATTCCATTGAACGCGCCGTGGAATATCTGACTTCGCGCGAACCTTAAGATTTGGTGTAAAGGCTTTGACACTTACAAAATAATTAGAGAAAACCTCTTGACAAAACACAGGTTTTCGTGTATAATGAGTTGTAAAGTTTTGCGGCTTTACAACTCGTTTTACTTTATAGAGAAGGAGGGGACCGTCGATGGCCAAAAATATGGAGATTGCCTTCTTGTTTGACTTTTACGGCGAAATGCTGACGGAAAAGCAACGGGACGTGATCGAACTGTATTACGAGGACGATCTGTCGCTGTCGGAAATTGCCGAGAACGAAGGGATTACCCGTCAAGGCGTGCGGGATTCCATTAAGCGTGCGGAAACGCAATTGCTGGAGATGGAAGAACGCTTGGGATTGGCCAAACGGTTCCGCGAGATGCAGGAAGGCGTGGCGGCTATTCAAGATGCCGCCGACGACATCTATGCTATCAACGAACGGTTCGGTTATTCGCGGGAGATCAACGAACGTGTGCGCCGCATCCGCGAGTTGGCACAGCAACTGACGAAATAAGGGGCGGTAACGGTGGCTTTTGAAGGATTATCCGAAAAACTGTCTGCTGCTTTTAAACGGTTGCGTTCCAAGGGTAAGTTGAACGAATCCGATGTCAAGGAAGCAATGCGCGAAGTGCGCCTGGCTTTGTTGGAAGCGGATGTTAACTACAAAGTGGCAAAAGACTTTACCGCTAAGGTGGCGGAACGTGCGGTCGGTGCGCAGGTGATGGAAAGCCTGACGCCTGCTCAGATGGTCGTTAAGATCGTCAACGAGGAACTGACTGCGTTGATGGGCGGCGATGCCGCGTATCTGACGTCGCCGGGCAGTCGGCCGCCGTGCATTGTTATGATGTGCGGTTTGCAGGGCGCCGGTAAAACCACACACTCCGCAAAGTTGGCAAAGATGCTTAAAGGACGCGGTCACCGTCCGTTGTTGGTGGCGTGTGACATCTACCGTCCCGCGGCTATTCAACAGTTGCAGGTGGTGGGTGAAAAAGCGGGCGTTCCCGTGTTCACCATGGGAACGGAAAATCCCGTGAAGATCGCGCAAAAAGCTATTTCTCACGCCAAGGATCACGGCAACGATTACGTGATCTTGGATACGGCCGGTCGCTTGCACATCGATGAACAGTTGATGGACGAGTTGAAAAACGTCAAATCTGCCGTTTCTCCGCAGGAGATCCTGTTGGTGGTGGATGCCATGACCGGTCAGGATGCGGTTAATGCGGCATCGGCGTTTAACGAAGCGCTCGGCATCACGGGTGTGATTCTCACCAAGTTGGACGGCGATACCCGCGGCGGTGCGGCACTGTCGGTTCGTGCGGTAACGGGGCAACCCGTGAAGTTCGCCGGTACGGGTGAAAAACTGGACGATCTTGAGGTGTTCCACCCCGGTCGTATGGCGTCCCGTATTCTCGGTATGGGCGACGTGCTCTCGCTGATCGAAAAGGCAGAACAACAGATCGACGAAAAGCAGGCGGAAGAACTGGCACGCAAACTGGAACAGGATCGTTTCGATTTGAACGATATGTTGGATCAGTTCCGTCAGATCAAAAAAATGGGCAACATCAAAGGGTTGCTCGGAATGATCCCCGGTGTGGGCAAGCAAATGAAAGATGTGGAGATCGATGAACGGCAATTTGACCGTGTGGAAGCGATTATCCTGTCGATGACTCCGGCAGAACGGGCAAAACCCGACATCTTGAATGCGTCACGTCGCCGTCGTATTGCGGCCGGTTGCGGGATGAAGGTGGAGGATGTCAACCGCCTTATCAAGCAATATGACCAAATGCGGCAGATGATGAAGCAGATGAAAAAAATGGGCAACGGCAAACGCGGAATGCGCGGAATGCCGAATTTTCCCGGAATGCCGATGTAACAGCGTATTCAATCCCGCTTAAAGCGGATGGAATAAATAAAACAATGTAAATTATTTTTTGGAGGTACCCTATCATGGCAGTAAAAATCAGACTGCGCCGCATGGGCGCGAAGAAAGCTCCCTTCTATCGTATCGTGGTGGCGGATTCCCGCTATCCCCGTGATGGCCGTTTCATCGAAGAAATCGGCTATTACAACCCGATGGAAGAGCCGAAGGTTGTTAAAGTGGACGTCGAGAAGGCGAAGAAGTGGATCGACAACGGCGCTCAGCCGACCGATACGGTTCGTGATCTGCTGAAGCAGGCGGGCATCTGATCGTTTCGCGGTCGGAAAGGACGGTGCGTCGTATGAAAGACTTGCTGTTGACCATTGCGAAGGGGTTGGTGGAAAGCCCGGACGCCGTCACGGTGGAGGAAGAAACTTCGTCGGACGATGGTGCCATCGTTTTGCACCTGCACGTGGCAGAGGATGACATGGGACGCGTGATCGGCAAACAAGGCCGTATCGCGAAAGCGATGCGCACGGTGATGCGTGCCGCTGCTACCCGTCAGGATGTCAAAGTATCGGTGGAAATCGATTGATAAAAAGCGGGCGAAAGCCCGCTTTTTTCGCAGAGAGGAGAACTTCTATGCCGAAAAAGAGATTTCTGGAAGCCGGAGAAGTGGTAAGCACCCACGGTGTACGTGGTGAAATGCGTGTGCAACCGTGGTGTGACAGTCCGGAGATGTTTTCAAAACTTCGCACGCTGTATTGGGATGCTGAAGGAAAACATGCCGTGCGCGTTAAGTCACGTCCGCATAAGACGTTGGCGTTGGTGAAAGCAGACGGTATCGATACGGTACAAGATGCAGCGGCTCATCGCGGGCATATATTGTATTTGGATCGTCACGACATAAAACTGCCGAAAGGCCAGTACTTTATTTGTGATCTGATCGGCTGCCGTGTGACGGATGCAGACACGGGGGAAACCTACGGTACGTTGACCGATGTGAGCGCGACCGGCGCCAACGATGTGTATCACATGGATTGTGAAGGGCGCGAGGTGCTTATTCCCGTGATTCCGTCGGTTGTGATAGAGGTGGATACGGACGGCGGCGAGGTGCGTATTCGGCCGTTGGAGGGCTTGTTTGATCTATGAGAATCGATTTTTTGACCCTGTTTCCCGAAATGTGTGAAGCGGTAATGAGCGAAAGCATCATTGGCCGAGCCCGTGCCAAAGGGGCGCTTGAGGTGCATTGTCATCAAATTCGGGATTATACGCTGAACAAGCAAAAACAGGTGGATGATTATCCTTACGGCGGCGGTATGGGGATGGTGCTGTTTCCCCAACCCATTGCCGATTGCTTCCGTGCGGTTTGCGAGCAAACGGGCACGCGCCCGCATTTGGTGTATATGTCGCCACAGGGGGCGGTACTCACCCAACAGCGCGCCAAGGAATTGGCACAGTTGCCGAATTTGTGCATTCTTTGCGGCCATTACGAGGGTGTGGATGAACGGGTGCTGGATGCCTTGGTGGATGAGCAGATATCCATCGGGGATTATGTATTGACCGGTGGGGAATTGCCCGGCTTGGTTTTGGCGGATTGTGTGGCACGCTTGACACCCGGTGTGTTATCGGATGAAGAATGCTTCACCGACGAAAGCCACTATTCCGGCTTGTTGGAATATCCGCAATACACACGCCCTGCCGTGTGGGAGGGACGTGAAGTGCCTGAGATCCTGCTCAGCGGTCATCACGAAAATATTCGGAAATGGCGGCGAGAACAGGCCGTTCGTCGCACGTTTGAGCATCGTCCCGATATGTTGGGACACGCCGAACTCACCGAAAAAGAACGCGCTTTGGTGGCGGAATGGGAAATGGCCCGTGATGGCAAATCGACCGATTGATAGAATTTTCTTCCAAAAGCGCTATGGTAGATTTCACAAATCGGCGTTCGCATTTTTGGTGAAAATAGGGCAGAGAACCAAAATTTTAATTTTTGGCGACGAAAATTGGCAAACGCGATTGACGAACCAATTATTTGTGGTATAATATAAAGCAACATACTACATTTAGAAACTTTGTGCTCAGGCGGGTAACACCGTCTTGAAACGGGAGGAGACTTTTTTCATGTTTGTGAAAGATGTTGTGGTCCAAAATCAGGTCGGTTTGCATGCGCGTCCTGCTACGTTCTTTATTCAGAAGGCGAACGAGTTTAAGTCGTCCATCTGGGTGGAGAAAGAGGAACGCCGCGTTAATGCCAAGAGCTTGCTCGGTGTTTTGTCGCTCGGTATCATCGGTGGCACCCCCATTCGCATCATTGCGGACGGCTCGGATGAGCAGAACGCGGTTGATGCGTTGGTGGCGTTGGTGGAGTCCGGCTTCGCCGAATAATCAACAAAAAGCAAGCGGTGTGATCTCCCGAGATCACACCGCTGTTCTTTTTTGTCTTATGCAGAAAATACAAAACCCACTCTCGTGAGAGAGTGGGTAACTTTTGTATGCGGGACACCCGATTACACCGCGCGGGTAACCTTACCGGAACGCAGGCAACGCGTGCAGGCATTCACCCGTTTGGGAGAGCCGGCGACGATTGCTTTAACGCGCTTCACATTGGGTTTCCAGGTACGGTTGGAACGTCTGTGAGAGTGGGAGACGTTGTTACCGAACACGATCGCTTTTCCGCAGAAATCACACTTAGCCATTGCTTCTGCACCTCCTTTGAAACCAGCAAGTAAATTGCAACAGGGGTATCATAACAGATTTTACGCAGAAATGCAAGTGTTTTTTTCGTGTTTTTTAATCTTTTTCGCAAAGTTGTAAAAAAAGTGCAAATTCCGTATAAATTCTGGCGTTTGAATCTTGTAATTTGCGTCATAATCCTTTATACTATAATAGAATATGTAAAAGGAGCGACACGAATGCTGTGGTCTGTCTTGCGCGGGAATATCGGTTCGTTTTCGGAATTGCTGTTCTTGCTGCTCGGTTATGCAATATTGCTTTTGGTGATGATGCCGTTGCATGAGGCGGCGCATGCATGGGCGGCGGTGAAACTGGGGGACAACACCCCGCGTTGGAGTGGTCGCCTTACGTTGAATCCGTTGGCACACATCGATCCTGTCGGATCGCTTATGATCTTGCTGTTCGGGATCGGTTATGCGAAGCCCGTGCCTGTCAATCCTTACAATTTTCGCAATCGCCGTCGGGATATGGCATTGACCGCCTTGGCGGGGCCGTTGTCCAATTTGTTGATGGCGTTTTTAAGCGTAGGCGTGTTCCGCATGATCCTTACGGTAAGCGGTGAGAACTTGTATGCGTTTGGTGGAAGCATTTACTATACGGATAAGATCGTGTTATACGCTTATGTGATTTTGATCGGCGTGTTGGCGCGTGTGAACATTGTGTTGGCGGTGTTTAATCTGTTGCCGTTGCCGCCGCTGGATGGTTCGCGCATTTTCGGCGCATTGTTGCCGCCGCGTTGGAGTTATTGGATGGATCAGTACCATCAATACGTGCGATTGGGATTACTGTTGCTGATCGTGACAGGGGCGCTGGATGTGCCGCTTTCGTTCTTGCAGCGTGTGGTCGGCAACGCGATGTGTTTGGTGTTTCGGTTACCGAATTTGTTTTAAGGAGTTTATCGGATGGATGTCATATCCTACAAGGTGGGCGGGTTTGAAGGCCCGCTTGATCTGCTGTTGCACTTGTTGCAAAAGAATAAATTGAATATTTACGACATCCCCATCGCCGAAGTGCTCGAGCAATATATGGATGCTATCCGCGAAATGCAGGAGGCAGATATGGAAGTGGCCTCCGAGTTCTTGGAAATGGCGGCACGCTTGGTGCAGATGAAGTCGTATATGTTGCTTCCCAAGCACGACGAAGAGGCAGAGGAAATGCGCGCGCAGTTGACGGGTGAGTTGATCGAATATCAACTGTGCCAAGAAGCGGCGCGACGTTTGGCGATGCAAGCGGTGGGCGGCGACCTGTTTGTGCGTGAACCGGACGAGCCGGAACCCGATCCTACTTACCGCCGCACGCACCTTCCGCAAGAGATATTGGAAGCGTATTATGCCGCGGCGGGACGCGGTAAGCGACGTCAGCCGCCGCCGGTACAGGCGTTCAGCGGCGTGATCTCACGCAAGATCGTGTCGGTATCATCCAAGATCGTGTTTGTGCTTCGCCGTTTGCGTGAACGGGCGACGGTATCCTATCGTTCACTTTATGACGGGGCGAAGAGTCGTTCGGATCTTGTGGCCACGTTTTTGGCGGTATTGGAATTGATTAAAGCCAATCGCATTTGTGTGGACGGCGAAGGGGACGAGCAGACGGTTCGTGTCGGTGCAATCACGGGGGATGATGCCATCTCGTTGAGCGTAACGGGCGAAGAATCTATAGTAACTGAGGGATAAGGATATGGAGATAAAACAGTATCAAGCGGCGCTGGAAGCGGTGCTGTTTGCCAGCGGGGAGCCGGTTTCGTTGGAACGGCTTGCGGCGGCTTTGGAAGTGGATGAGGAGGACGCCGAACGATTGGCGGAAGATCTGGCACAAGAGTATCGCACCCGCGCGGGCGGACTCATGATCTTACGGTTGGACGACAGTTATCAGATGTGTTCCAAACGGGATTTTGCACCGTACATACGCCGCGCGATGGAAATTCGCCGCAACACGCCGCTTTCGCAAGCGGCTATGGAAGTGTTGGCCATTGTGGCATACAACCAGCCGGTTACCAAAGCGGTGATCGAACAGGTCCGCGGTGTGGATTGCAGCGCGGTGCTGCAAGGCTTGCAACAAAAGGGTTTGGTGGAAGAAAGAGGGCGTTTGGAACTGCCGGGCCGCCCGCTTTTATATGGCACGACGGTGCATTTCCTGCGTTGTTTCGGTGTTTCCAAACTGGAGGAACTGCCGCCGCTTCCGCAAAAAGAGGGCGGTGAACAAGTGGAGGTTGAAGAACCGACGCTGGATGAGATGATTCGTGAAAACGAAGAGCAGGCGGCGAGTGACACGTGACGGCGCTGTATATTCTGCTGGGACTGTTGCTGTTGCTTTTATTGCCGATCGGTGTACGCTTTTACTTTTGCGGTGAAGGACGGCTGATCGTGCGATACGCGGGGATTCCTGTGTACGTGTATTCTTCCGCCGAGGAAAAGGATACACAAAAACCGAAGAAGGACACCTCCAAAAGTGGCAAGAAGAAAAAGAAAAGCGGCAAAAAAGAGAAGGAACATCCGATAAAACAGGTGATCGCACAACTGAAAGAGGACGGCATCGCGGGTGTGGTGGAACTTGTAAAAGAGATAATACACCTTGCGGACGGTACGTGTCGCCGCCTGTTTCACAAGTTGCATTTCGGCCGTTGTTTCGTCGGTATGGAATGCGGCGGGGGAGAAGCGGCCGATATTGCCTTGAAATACGGGAAACTGTCCGGGCCGTTGTATTCGTTACGCGCCCTGTTGTTGTCACATTTGCGTATTCGTCGTCTGGACTGGGATATACGCCCGAATTTCTTGGCGGAAAAAGATATGGTTACGGTGGATGTACGGTTGCATGCCTATCCGCTTATGTTGTTGTGGTGGGGCATACGTACCGCCCTTTCAGCCTTCTGCATGTTCATGCGTTTTTCAAATAAAAAAGGTAAGGATGGTAAACATGGAAAAGAAAGTTAGTGAATTGCTCGGCGTTACAATGGATAAAATCAAAGAAATGGTGGATGTGGATACGGTGATCGGCACTCCCGTAACGGTGGGCGAACTGACGTTAATTCCCGTTTCCAAAGTAACCTACGGTTTTGCGGGCGGCGGTTCCGATCTCCCCACTAGAAGTAACAAAGAACTGTTTGGCGGTGGATCGGGTGCAGGCATCACCGTAACCCCCATTGCGTTTATTACCGTGCAAAACGGAAAAGTGAACGTGTTGCCTTTGGTGACACAGCCCACGGCGGTAGATTCGCTTGTGAGCAAATTACCCGGTGCGATCGATCAGATCACCACCGATATCGCGCGTCGCCGCGAAGAGAAAGGGAAAAAGAACTCCAAATAAGGCAGAATACCCCACCACTCCTTCACATAGGATGTGAAAGAAGGAGTGGGACAAATGAAACGCGTGATATGTTTGTGTGTAACGGCACTTTTGGTGTCGATGTTACCGTGCTTTCGTGTAAAGGCGGATGACATTACGGTATCGGCGTACGCGGCGGCTTTGATGGAAGTGACCACCGGTGAGATGGTTTTTGAAAAACAAGCGGATATCAAGCGCCCGATGGCCAGCACTACCAAATTAATGACCGCGTTGCTTGCAGCGGAGTACGGCGATTGGGATGAAACGGTGTGTTTCACCGCCGATATGATAGCGGAAGGTTCCGCGCTCGGCTTAAAGGTAGGGGACACCTTATCGCTCAAGGATGCGGTGTGCGCGATGCTTCTTTGCTCGGGGAACGATGCCGCGAATGCGGTGGCGTTGACGGTGGCGTCTTCTTATGCCGATTTTGCGGCGGCCATGAACGAAAAAGCGCGTGCGATCGGTATGGTAAACACCTCATTTGTGACACCGTCCGGTTTGGATGCCGAAGGGCATGTTAGTACCGCACGCGACATGGCTTTACTTGGTGCCGCGGTGTTGCAAGAACCGACGTTGGCGGACATGTGCAAAGCGGAACGTGCTTTGATAACCGTCAATGAACGTTCGGTTTCGCTAAAAAACCACAACCGCTTATTGTCGTTGTATGCGGATGCCGTGGGATTAAAGACGGGGTTTACCAAAAAGGCGGGACGTTGCCTGGTTTCGGCCGCAGTACGTGACGGCGTGACGTTGGTGGCTGTCACGCTGAACGCTCCCGATGATTGGGACGATCATATTGCGCTGTTTGAACACGGGTTTTCACAATATAAAACGCGTTCGTATCCCGCGGTTTCACTTCCGGCGTTGTCGCTCGTCGGAGGAGTGGAAAGGGAAGTGGCTTTACAATACAATCTTCCACCACAGCAGGTGGTTCCGATAACCGCGGCGGAGGAGATCACGGTTACGGTATGTTTACCGCGATTTGTATTCGCTCCGATCGAGGTGGGGGAGGTTTTAGGAAGTGTGGAATATCGCTGTAACGGTGATGTGTTGTTGCGTTCTCCGATTACTGCCGATCACGCGGTGGAAGAACGGCCGACCAAGAGTAACGGCGAACGGTTTTGGGATTATATGCGCCTTTTGTGGGCAGGACTTTTTCAATAGATAGGAGTTAGTTATGGCTGAGGAGCGTTTGCAAAAAATTTTAGCAGAACGCGGTGTGGCATCCCGCCGCAAAGCGGAAGAACTGATTGCTCGCGGTAAGGTGAAGGTGAACGGCCACGTGGCTGCGTTGGGCGATAAGGCCGATCCTCGTCGCGATATTATTTTGGTGGGCGGAAAGCGGTTGGCTGCCGCCGAAGAGGCAACGTATATTTTGCTGAATAAACCGCGCGGATACGTGACTACCATGAACGACGAGTTGGGGCGTAAATGCGTGGCGGAGTTGGTGGAAAACGCGGGGGTACGTGTGTATCCCGTGGGGCGTTTGGACAGGGATTCCGAAGGGATGTTGTTACTTACCAATGACGGCGATTTTGCCAATGCCGTTATGCATCCGTCCACCCACGTGCCCAAACGCTACCGCGTGACGGTGCGCGGCCAAGCGACGGACGAGGCGTTGCAAGCTTTCCGCGAAGGTATGGTGTTGGATGGACGGCGCACTATTCCCGCTGATGCGGATGTGGTTATGGAATCGCCTGAACGCACCGTGTTGGAGATCGTACTGTATGAGGGCCGTAACCGACAGATTCGCCGCATGTGTGAAGCGTTGCAACTACAGGTAATCCGTCTGCGCCGCATCGCCATCGGTACGGTGAAACTCGGTATGTTGCCGGTGGGAAAATGGCGGTATCTGACGCCGAAAGAGGTGCGCGCTTTGGTGATGGCCACCGGTGTGACGCAAAAGGTCGCGGCGGAATACATCAAAAAAGGAGTTGTGCCGAATGATCCGTATTCTACCCGCCGATAACAAAGACGGCGAATACATCTTGTGGGACGGCGATACCGCTTGCGGAAAGGCCACGGCCACGTTTGATGGGTGTGTGAAATTGCTTTCGGTGGAAGCCCCGGATGCGTTGCTTGCGGAAGGTATGGTGCGCGCGGTTCTGAATGCGGGGCGTATTCGCGAAATCGAACGTGCGGTATGCGAGAACGAAGCGTTGTTTCCGCTTTTGCGTCATTTGGAGTTTACCCCTTGCGATGAGGGGATGCAAGTCAGTATTCCGGATTTTTTCTTTCGCGGCTGCAAAGGTTGCGGTTGATACGCTCTTGAAAGCAAGTGACGATAGTCTCGTTACTTGCTTTTTTATCAAAAAATCGTAAGAAAAAACAATTTTATTGTGCGTGCTCTATTGACGAGGCGACATACCTTACTGTATAAAATAATTGCATTTTAATTGCGAATGAAAGAGAGGTTCAAATTTATGATGAAGCGGTTCATGGCGATCCTGCTCTGTGTGTGTTTGTTGCTTCCGTTGGCAACCACAGCCGGAGTGGCGTTCGCGGCAGAAGAGGGCGCAAAAAAAGAGTTTGTGTTGCGTGAAATGGCATTGCGCATTTCTCAACCCATAATCCTTGGTTCATCCGGTATTGTCATTACCGTAGGTGAAAACATCCCCACGTTGGATATTACGGGATACGGTGACTATCTCGCCAACATTGCCGTTCAGGTGGATGTGTACATCTCCGGTGACGACAAGTTCGTGGAGTATATGGCAGGTAGACGTTTGGGCGGTCAGTTGGAGATTACCTCCAGCGGCGAGTGCGACGTGGAAGAAATCGCCTTGAGTTCCGGCCAGGCTTTCGTCGGTACGCCCGGTGAGTGGACGCGTGTGACCATTCCGTTGGCGAGACTGGGCGAAAAGGTCGGCGGTGTGTTCCGCCCCGAGAATTTGAATTATATTCGCGTGTACTTGGAAGAGAATGCTACCGGCTCCTTTATCGGCGGTCAGGGTACCATCAAACTGTGCAACTTCTGCATTGTTAACCTTACCGTGCCGGAAAGCGATCGTCCGACCGAGGAAGAGTTCCCCATTGGCGACGGTTCGTTTGTGGCGGATCCTCCGGTGTTCGACAAAATGCCGGTCACGTCGGGTTACAACAACGGTGAGCCGGTGTATGCAGGTTACAACCTGAAAGAATACCTTGCCTCTCACCCCGAGATCGAAGTGGCTGACAAGGACGGCAAAAAGGATTACACGGCGGTTGTGAACTCGTTGCTTGATGGCCTTGCCAATGCGGGTGGCGGTACGCTGTTTATTCCGGCCGGCCAGTATGATTTCTATGGTGAGATCTACATGCCCGACGGAACTTCCATCATGGGTGAATGGGTGAACCCCGATGAAAACCCCGAAGCGCGCGGCACGATTTTGAACGTCTATTCCGGTCGCGGCCAGGAGACCAACGGTTCCTTCCTCACGTTGGGTGCGCATTGCGTGGTGCAATACTTAAGTTTCTATTATCCCGAACAGTCGGCGGAAAACATCGTGAGTTATCCGCCCACCATTGAACTGTATCAATATACTTTTGCAAGAAATATTACCCTTTATAACTCCTACTTCGGTATCCGTTCGTCCAGAATAGCGAACTGCCCGAACGCGTGGAATATCTACGGCACTCCGTTGAACGTGGGTCTGGATTTCGATATGGTCATTGATATTGCCCGTATTGAAGAAATCCATTTTGCGTCGAAGTATTGGATCGAGTCCGAACTTCCCAATGCGCCCACCACCGTTGCGGGGATCGAGGCGTTGGAAAATCAGCTGTTCGACTATGCGGTTGCGATCACGCTCCGCCGTATGGACTGGTCCTATGTGACCTATTCCGATATCAAAGGTTACAATACCGCGTTGATGTTTGCGGAATCGGCTGACGGAAACTATCCGAACGGTCAATGCGTGGGTCTCAATTTCACGGGTTGTAAATACGGCAACTTCTCGTACGGTGTGCAGAACACCGCGCAGGCGATGTTGGACATCACGATGAGAGATTGCGAGTACGGCGTGTATGTCACGGGTAGCCGTGAAGGCTTCTTGCGCTACTACGATTCGGATATTGAGGCGAATCAGTACGCAATTTATCAGGACAGCAACGAAACCACGCTGTCCGTGTTGGCGACTACCATTCGTAAAGGTCGCGTGTATGCTCAAAAAGGCAACAACATCTTCATCAACAATACCTTCTATACCGGTGCACCGCAGATCGAACTGGATTACGGTACGGTGGCGGGTACGTTGATCGGCAATCTGGATTACTACGGCGATCCGATCGAATACACCAACCCCGGTAGCGCTACCTTCGGTTACAACGAGAAACCGATGGAGTTAGATCCTTATACTGCTATGACGCGTGAAGAGGCGGCCGCCCGTGTGGTCGGTCCGAACACCGCGGATTATGAAGTGCCGATCGATATTGATATCACCGGCGCAACCGATGCGACCGAGAAGATTCAGAGTTATCTGACCAAACTCGGTAAGAACGGCGGCGGTACGCTGTTCCTGCGTCCCGGTCGTTATCGCATCGAGGGTACGTTGACTGTGCCGACGGGTGTTGAGATCCGTGGCGCGGGCGACTATGCGTCGATGCCGAAAGCGGTGAACACCATCTTCAACGTCTACACGAAGATTGAAGACGGCAAAGATCAGTACACCTCTACCGCTACAATTACGCTTTCGAAGGACAGCGGTCTGCGCGGTGTGATCTTCAACTATCCCGAGCAGGCGTCTACGCGTCATATTGTTAAGGAAAACGTGTACGATCCGCTCAGATCGAAAACGGAAACCGATAAAAAGCAGGATGTCGAAAACAGCAACGCGGCAAACGAAGGACGCGAACCCGTCACAGTTGAACCGGTGGAAGTGTTCGTTACGTATTGGGAATACGACTGGATCAAATACCCCTATGCTGTTCGCGGCACGGGTGAGGGTGTGTACCTGAAGTATGTGACCGTGCGTAACGGTTGGAACGGCGTGGACTTCAAGACCTACCGTTGTGACAACCACTTCATTGATTATTTGGCCGGTCACTTCTTGAACCGCGGTATCGTCATTGGCGGCGGTTCCGAAAACGGTTACGTGCGTAACTTCCAGTTCAACTATAACTCGATCCTTCATATCAGCGGCAACTATACCGGTTGGGAAACGATTGAAGGTGCTACTACGGCGGATTTCCATCAGCCGATGCAGAAGCAGTTCCAGAACAACTCCATCATCCTGCAGCTCGGTAACGTGAACAACCAGTTGGTATACAACTGCTTCAACTATTCCAGTTATATCGGTGTGCATCTGGTGGAAGAAAACGGCGAAGCGGCGAATGCGCGCATCTTCGGTCACGGTGTGGACTACGGTACGGTTTCGCTGAAGATCGAAGCGGCGGAAGACGTGGAGTTCACCAACATGCAGCTCACCTCCTTTAACCAAGCGGGTGACGATGTCGGTACCGATCGTTGGGCGGTGGAAAAAAGTGAAACGATGCCTCTGTACGACATTTGGTTGACCGAAACCTTTGAAGGTGAAGTGACCATCACGAATTTCGTGGAATGGGCATCTAACCCGACAGCGGGTGTTCGTGTGGACAGCGGTAAACTGAATATGTATAACACGGAATTCGACCACACGGATTCGCACCTGTTTGAAGTGAACGGTGACGGTGAGTTGAACATCATCGGTTTCCTTACGCGCCGTAAAGACAACCCGACTCTGATGACCGGCAACAGCAAGAACCTGCATATCACCGCGGGCTTTGTGTTTTCGGAAACGGTGGGTTCGGACAAAGTTGGCACGTACGATCACGTGTTCTTGCGTAAGACTTCGTATTCGGTTCCGAAGAATGTGATCTTCACCGACGATTCCGAAATCGTTTACGTCGAATCTTTTGACGATTTCTCCTTGATAGGTAACCTCTCTTATCAGGCCAACGATACCCGTTACGTCAGCATTCGCCGCGGTGCGATCCGCATGCGTTTGGGTGCAGGCGACATTGGCGGCCGCAGTTTTGGTACCGGTCAGGATAGGGCCGACAAAGAGAATCGCCTCTTTGCGCTGGAAAGCGGTAAAGCGAACGACCTGTACCGCATGGAATGGCGCTTGTCGCTCACAGGTTTGCGTGACGATTCGGACAGCGTAATCCTGTTGTCGCTGCTTAATCGCGACGTTGCGAACCAGGAAGTGTTCCGTGTGGACGGCACCGGTGCGGTGTATGATCAAAACGGCAACCAATTTGCAAATGTCCAGGTCGGCAAGGATTATCGCGTAGCGGTCGAAGTGGATGCGCGCAAAGCGGACAGCAAGACGGTTACCGTGTATCTGCTGAATGATGCCAGCCGTGTGATTGGCAAAGGTGAAACCTCTCTGTTGCGCAAAGACGTATTCCAAGGCAAGGACAACACCGTTACGGGCTTTATGTTTACTACTATGGCTACCGCATTGGACGGTGACATGGCTAAGGAAACGGATGTGTCCATCGACTACTTCTACATCACGCGCAGCGAAGAAAGCAGCATCGGCCGTAACGTGGATCCGAACAGCATGCTCACGGGTGACGTGGACGGCAACGGAAAGGTGGATTCCACCGATGCGCGTTTGGTGTTGCAATACGCGGTAGGTAAAGTGGATACACTCGCGGGTATCGACGTTGCCGACGTGAACGGCGATAACAAGATCGATTCCACCGATGCTCGCCTCATTTTGCAGTATGCGGTTGGAAAAATTGACAACTTCTGATCTTGAAGAAATAAGAGCGCAATATTTGCCGTAGGCAATCTTGCAGAACAACACAATTTTACAACCATGTGAGAAGGCACTCTCCTAAGAAGGAGGGTGCCTTCTTTTTATATGAGGCACGTGCGGCAAACGATATAATCAGTCTATTTTATGTTGACAAAACACGTATGATATTGTACAATTGTTATAACCAAACTATCGGAAGGGAAGAAGGAAATGAAAAAACGTATTTTGGCAGTTATACTTTGCGTTTGCTTGATCGTTCCGTTTATGAGCATCGCAGGTGTGCAGGTTTCCGCTGCCGAAAGAAAGAAGAATTTTATCATCAAGGAACTTTCTCAATATGTTTCCATTTCACCGGATCTTTCCCTCGGTGGTGTGTTCTACACCACGCCGGGCGGCAAGATGGACGTGATGGATCTGAGTGAGAAAGGCGACCATGCCTTTGAAAACGTGGGTATCATGATGGATACCTATGTTGCCGGTTCGAGCAATTTCGTGAAGTTCTTTGTTGATCGTAAGTTTGAAGGCCAGCTGGAAATCACCTCCAGCGGCGCTTGCGATGTGGAAGAACTTTGCGTTTCTCCGCGTTCGGTCATTCAATTTGCAGATAATGCATGGACACGAGTGATCATTCCGCTGACAATGCTTACAAATAAGACCGGTGGCGACTTCCGCCCCGCGAATTTCAACTTTATTCGTTTTTATCTCCAAGGCGGCGGCCCAAACTACGCTGGCGAGAAAGGAACTATGAAGATCGTTAACTGGTGTCTTGTTGATCTTTCGGTTCCGGAAGCAGACCGCCCCACCGAGGAAGAACGTCCTGTTGGTGACGGTACGTTCCAACCGGAAGCTCCCGTTTACAAAAAGGTTACGATCAGCCCCGGTTACGATCAGAGTGTGGCGGTGTATGCCGGTTATAACCTGAAAGAATACATTCAATCTCACCCCGACGTGAAACTGACCAACGGCGCCGGACAGACCGACTATGCTCCCGTGGTTAACTCGTTGCTGGAAGGTTTGAGCGCAGATGGCGGCGGTGCGCTGTTCATTCCTGCGGGTGAGTGGGATTTCCGCAGCGAGATCGTCATGTTGCCCGGCACTACTATTGTTGGTGAATGGCAGAATCCGGATGAAAACCCGCAGATTCGCGGTACCATCTTGAAGGTGTATTGCGGCGCGGGTTCAACAGAAGGCAAGGCGTTCATCACCATGCAGCAACACACCAAGATCAACAACGTGTCGTTCTGGTATCCCGAACAAACGGTGTATACGTTGGCGCCGTATCCGCCCACGATTGAAACGTATCAATACACGTTTGTGCAAAACGTTACGTTGGTGAACTCCTACTTCGGTATCCAGAACAAGGAGGGGGCCAACTGTCCGAATGCATGGAACATTTACGGCACGCCGCTGAATATCGGCATTGATTTCGATATGGTTATCGATATCGCTCGTATCGAAGAGTTGCACTTCGCGGCGAACTATTGGGCAGATTCCGGCCTGGCGGATGCCCCCACCAGCGTGGAGGATTACAATCGCCTGAAAGATCAGCTCTATGATTACGGAATCGGCATCACCTTGCGCCGTATCGACTGGTCGTATGTGACCTATTCCGATATCAAGGGTTACAACATCGGGTTGCTGTTCGATAAGTCCATCGATGGCAACTATCCGAACGGCCAATGCGTTGGTTTGAACTTTATTGATTGTAAATACGGCCATTTCTCCTATGGCGCTTCCTCTTCCTGCGAATCATTGCTTGATATCACCATGAAGAACTGTGAGTACGGTATTTACACGACCGGTACCTACAACGGTGTGGTGCAGTATTACAACGCGGATATTCAGGCAACGCAGTATGCGGTGTATCAAGACAGCGCGTACACCAAGGTGAGCGTGATGGCGTCTGTTATCCGTCGCGGCCGTGTGTATACCAAAAACGGCAGCAACATCTTTATCAACAACCAGATCCTTACTTCGGCACCGCAGATCGAATTGGATTACGGTACGGTCGCGGCTATCTTGATCGGCAACACCAACTCGCGCGGTGGTGCGATCGAATATACCAACCCCGGTAACTGCACCATCAGCGCGGTGGATGAACCGATGGATCTGAAACCCTACACGGCAATGACTCGTGAAGAGGCGCAAGCACAGTTAAAGAAACCTGCAAGTGCGAACTACGAGATTCCGACCGAACTTGACCGTACGGGTGAAACCGACGTGACCGAACAGATCCAGACCTATCTTACGAAGCTGGATAACAACGGCGGCGGTACGCTGTTCCTGCGTCCCGGTAAATACCGCATTGACGGCACTTTTAAGATCCCGACGGGTGTGGAACTGCGCGGTTCGGCCGATTTCGCTTCCGTGCCGAAAGCGGTCAACACAATGCTGTACATCTACACTCCCATTGAAACGGGTAAAGATGAATACACCTCTACTGCCACCGTTACGATGGAAAAGGGGAGTGGTATCCGCGGTGTGATTTTCAACTATCCGTTGCAAAACTCCACCTACCGTACCGTGGGTGAAAAAATCTATGATCCTGTTTTGTCGAACAACAAAACCAAAGAAGAACAGGCAAAAGAGGACGAGGCTGCCAAAGCGGAAAATCGCTTGCCGGAAACGGTTGCTCCTGTGGAAGTGTATGTCCAGTACTACGAGTTTGATTTTGTTCCGTATCCCTACACCATTCGCGGTACGGGCAGCGACATTTACGTTGTGAACGTATCGGTGCGTAACGGTTGGAACGGCATTGATTTCAAAACCTATCAATGTGACAACCACTATATCGATTACCTCGCGGGCCACTTCTTCAATCGCGGCATCGTGATCGGTAACGGTTCCAAAAACGGTTACGTGCGCAACTTCCAATTCAACTATAACTCCATTTTCCAAGCGACGGCGGATATCTGGTCCGGCTTCGGCGGTGAACCGTCCACGCCGGAATTGCGTTCTGCGTTCCATCAGCCGATGCAAAAGCAGTTCAACAACAACTCCATTATCCTGCAGCTCGGCCACGTAGAAAATCAGCTGGTGTATAACTGCTTTAACTACGCAAGTTACATCGGTGTGCACTTGGTTAAAGAAGAAGAAAGCGGACGTGCGGCAGATGCGCGTATCTTCGGTCACGGTGTGGACTACGGCACCGTTTCGCTGAAGGTGGAGGCGGCGGAACACGTGGAATTCACCAACCTGCAGTTGACCGCCTTTAACCAGGCGGGCGATAACGCAGGTACCGGTCGTTACGCTGTGGAACAGGAAACTAATCCCATCTATGACATTTGGCTGACCAAAACCTTTGACGGTGAGATCACGGTTACCAACTTCACAGAATGGGCACCTTCGCCCACCGCCGGTGTGCGTGTGGACAACGGTGTGCTGAACATGTATAACGCACAGTTCAGCCATACGAAATCCCACTTGTTTGAACTGAACGGGAACGGCGAGCTCAACATCATCGGTTTCAGTTCCACCCGTACCGACAATCCGCCGCTGGTGGATAACGATCCCGAAAATCTGCATATCACCGCCGGCTTCTACGCCACGGCTCCTGCGGGTTGGGAAAAAGCGGGCAGCTTCGATCATGTGTATGAACGTAAGTATCGCTATTCTGTGCCGAAGAATGTAGTGTTCCCTGAAGATGCCGAGATCGTGTTTGTCGAGTCGTTCGATGAATATACATTCTCGAACACCTCTACCTTCCAGGTGGACAACAAAGACGCCGCTTCTATCCGACGCGGTGCGGTGCGTTTGCGTCAAACGGCTTCGCAGTATATGCTGAGCCTTAAGGCGGGCCAGGATGCCGAGAAGGCGAAACCTTTTGCGCTTGAATGCGGTAAGACCAACGATCTGTACCGTATGGAATGGCGCTTTAACGTGGAGGAAATGCGTGATACCGCATACAGCGAAATTACGTTGTATCTCTCGAACCAAGACGTTAAGAACGCGGTGATCGTTACCATTACCAAAGACGGTGTGTTGAAACTCGGAAACGGTGCGCCGTTGGCGACCATTCAATTCGGCACGTATTATCGCCTTGCGCTTGAGATCGATGCCCGCAACGCGAACGCCAAGACGATGACGATTTACTTGTTGGACGATAACAACGGTGTGATCGCCAAGAGTGACGTGACGCAACTGGGAGCGAATTTCCAAGGGACAGAAAATACCGTCAGCGGTTTCTGGTTCGTTTCCATGGCCGATGTTATTGACGTTCCCGAAACCGAAACCGATCTCTACATCGATTACTTCTACATTACCCGCAGCGAGGAGACCACCTTTAACAGAGCTCCTGCCGCAGCGAAGGCGGGTGATGTGAACGGGGACGACAAGATCGATTCCACCGACGCACGTCTTGTGTTGCAATATGCGGTAGGGAAGATCACGACTTTAGGCGTTGAAGCGGCCGCTGATGTGAACCGCGACAACAAGGTGGATTCCACCGATGCTCGCTTGATCCTCCAGTACGCAGTTGGGAAGATCCAAGGATTTTGATCGTACAAACGTATAGTGAACAGCACCTTGCTTACGGCAAGGTGCTGTTTTCTGTTGGCGCCTTTAGGCATGAAACAACCCCTGGTTCTACCAGGGGAGATAAAAAGCCTTGGCAAAGAAAAACCTCCGTGATACTCTAGTGAAGGTTTGGCGACCGCATCACAAGAGGAACAAGGAGGTTTTAAACAATGAAAA
>JAZSHJ010000029.1:0-6179 GCA_045533175.1 Acutalibacteraceae bacterium | reverse complement strand
CTTGGCCTCCGACTTCCTTGGCCGCGGTATGCACCGCGGCGGCATTCATCACCTCGGTGCGAAGCACAACCGTGGCGTCGTTGGTGGTATAATCCACCGTTTCCGTTTCCATCCACGGATCGATCAAACGGCAATCGGCCGTATACGTCAGATACACATCCTTGTAAATACCGACACCGCGACCGCTGACCGTGTTGATCCAATCCCATCCCACCGTGGCGGCAAGGCACGGCTCGTCCAGTCCCGTAGCACCGCCGTTGATGAATTCGGGCAAATCCAATCCTACCCACTTTCGATGGCCGGGGAAATCGTTACAATGCACCAACACGGCCAGCGTGTTCGGCGCATCAAACATAACCACGTCCGTAATATCCAACGTCTTGCGGATAAATGCACCTGCCACGTCCCCTATGCGCTCGCCGTTCAGAAACACATCCGCCTTCCAGTTGATCGCATCAAAATTCAACCAAACACGCCGTCCTTTCTTGGCGGCACCCACCGTGAAGGTGTGGCGATACCACCAATCGGCTGTAAAGAAGGCGTCCGAATGTTGCAGATAGTTATCATCGTTGTTGTATTCACACACCGCACCTGCCGCCATATAAGCACCAAGCACCGTGCCGGGCACCACCGCAGGCATCCACGACGTGTCGTCAAAGGCGGCACGGCTGATGTCGCATCCTTCGGCGACAACCTCGGTGGCACGTTGCAGCGTCCATGCGGAGGATATCGGTGCGAAGTCGTTTTCCCCCATCACACACCAACGGCGCAACACATAATGCTCCCCCACCGCGCGGTGTAAGCAAAGTTTCAAATATCGCGTGTGCAGCGAGAGGATCAGGCGTTGTATGCCGCCGCGCCCCTCAGCCGTGGTGTAGCACGGTGTCCACGCTTCCCCGTCGAGCGAGCAAAGCAGATCGTAAGACACAGCATATTCTTCGCCCCATTCCAACACGATCTCTTCCGTATCGCTCACCGCGCCGAGATCCAACAACAGATATTCCTCGCTGTTACCACCGCTTTTCCAGCATTGATCGAAATGATCGTCTGTACGGCGCAACAAGGTTTTATGATCGGGACCGATAAGATCAAACTCCCCAAGCGCCACGCCCGTGTCACCGTTGGTGTCCAACACTTCAAAGCGGAATTGGGTGAACACCCCTTTTTCTTGCACGGGCAGAATCGGCTCGGGAGTAAAGTAGGTGTATGCGCTGGGGACTACGTAACCGCGTTCGCCGCTGTCGCGCTTTTGGTAATCGAGTTCCACGAAGGTCACCCCGTCGTTGGAGGCAGACAATCGCCATTCCGTGGGCTTTTTATCCTTACCGTGCAAAGCGGCAAACATACGGTAACACGCCACACGCACGGGCTCTTCAAACACCACGTCAAAATACGTTTGCTTGTACGGGCTGTACCACGCCGTGTCGTTTTGTTCTTCCAGCAGGTGTAGGATCGCAGGATCGTTGTGCTGTTCCGTAAGGGTATACGGCACGGCGGTCGCACGATCGTGCGGGTTCCCGCTTGTCACCAAATGACCGCATTGATCTTTGTTCGCAGCAGACGATTGCCACACCATCCGATTGCGCGCAATGTCACGTTTCATAGACACCACTCCTCTTCGTATCACAAAACCAAATAGCCAAGCACACCCGCCGCCACACCGACAAGTGCCCCAACCAGCACATCCCATTCGTCGTGCACGCCGCCCAACACGCGGACAACACACAAAAGCACTCCGATCACAGTAATCACCGCACCAAGCGGCGACAGTAACCACCACGCGGTGGCGGCGATCATCCACACCGAAAACGCATGACGACTGGGAAACGAACGCCCCTTCGTATCCTTTTTGATAAGCGGTTCGATCGCCAATCGTTCATACGGGCGGGAACGGTTGATCAAACGGCGGGCAAGAGAAACCAACACGAGCCACGATGCGGGTACCCACAGGGCACGCCACAACACCGCCATCCCCTTCCGCCACGCCAAAAGCAACAGCAACGGATAGGCCGCATACACCGCGGCGGTCAACACCTTGTCCGTCAAGGGGATCGCACGTTTGCCGCGAAAGGGCGCGCTCCACCGCCGATACCGTTGTGCATTCATGCCCATCCCCCCTGTTTTTGTTTACACATCTCCATTGTAACACAATCTGCCCGTACTGTCCATTCTTTTTATAAAATGAAGCCCCATCCGATGGATGGGACTTCGTTTTATAATCCGAAAAAATTGTTTTCCAACGCCACCACCACGTTGCGATCGGGATCACAAAACACAATGGTGGAAAGTTCCGCAAAGCGCGGATCATACCCCCGGCGGTACATCCTGCTCTTCCCGCGAGATCACCGTGACATCGTAGGTAAGCTCGGACAAAAATCGAAAGCAACTGTCGTTACTGCTCAGCACGACCGTGGACTCTTTGTCGGCGGGGACGACCGACGGCGAAGCATAAAACAGCGGATTACTCATTTTCCCCCTCCAACACCACCATCTGATGGCAGGTCATTTCGGGGACGGTAAAGGACACACGTCCCGCTTCATACGTAAAGGGTATCTTCAGCATCTGCGGCGCGAGATACACGCGTTGCGGCGCTTTTTCACACGTCACCGTACACGCGACGTTATGCACCGACACCAATTCTTCGATCGCCTCGATGTTTTCGCCGCGTTTGGTCGGGGTGACATACAAAAGGTGTAACACGCGACGTTCCGCCTGACGGCGAAGCGTTGCCACGCCGATACTGCCGAGCGTGGTGGTGAGCGTCTTTTGTTCACCCAGCAAACGATCCATTGCAAACAGCACCGCCTGTTTTGCGATCAATTCACCCTTGGTGGCATAATCCTCAAAAATATTCCACGCAATGTAGATACCGTCCGCACCTTCGGTGATCCCGCCGCCGTAATATTGTCTGCTGCTGGGGGTGTGTTGGTGCGAACTGAAATGCTCGCGGGTACGGTTGAAGTACGGTGCGATCGCGGCGGCGTGTTCCGTGCCGACGGTGCGCACCTTACGGTTTTGCGTGTACATGACGAAGTCGGTGTTGTACTCGTTATCAAACACCGGGCGAATGTAGGACGGCGTATATTCGCCGTCTGCCTCGTACTCCGCGCCGAGATCAAACGCAAACACATTTTCCTCCATGCGCAAGCCGGATGTACCGCTGGCCAGCAGTTTACCGCCACCTTTTACAAACGCACGAAGTTTTCCTTCCAGTTGTGCATCCACACGAATAACGTCCGGTAGCACCACCACTTTGTACGGGGTGAGATCTGCGTTTGTATCCACCACTTGGAAGAGATATTTTCCTTCCAACAGGATGCGTCCCGCACCTGTATCCGACCGAGTCAGCGAAATGCCCGCCGTGGAGTGCTTGGTAATGTAGTTTTGGTATCCTTCGGTGGACAACACCGCCACGTCCGCAACCGCCTCGGTATCGTGGAGCCACGGTTCTTTCTCTTCGATCTCCTTATACGCCGCACCGATGATGTCGTAAGTGCGTCTGTCAAACTCGCCGTCGGGCGCCAACTGATCCCCCACCGAGCAACCCGCACCGAACGCCACACTCAGCGCCGCTTCAAAACGCAGGGCGTTGGGATGTTTGTATCCCCCGAATTCGCCCCAAGTAGTGTGAAATTTGCCCGTCATGCCGAGAAACGGCATGTTAAGCGTTTGCGCATACGCGGCGGTGAAGGGGAAGTGATCGTAACCCCAACCGCCCGTGGGCAAACTTTCCAGTTCCAGATGATCTTGTCCGTGCAGCAGATCCAAACGCCCCGCGCGCAGGTGTCCGCAATTCTGAAACACGGGCAGACCGGGTTTTACGCTATCTACCGTTTCACGCACACGATGCAGATACCGTGCATATACCTCTTCGGCCAGCCGCATCACGTGCGCGTCGTTTTCGGGATCCATCCCGCGGCGGAACATCTCTTTCGTGCAATCAAAGCAACGGCAGGGACGCACACCCACAATATCCAAAAAGATGCCGTCTGCATCGTAGTTTTCCGCCACTTCGCGGACCTGATCCATCAAATAATCCATGTAAGGAGTGTTGAAGCAAAAGAGGTGATACTGCGCCTTTGAGAAATCCGCATTGAGAAACCCTTTCCCCTGCGAACACCATTCGGGGTGCACGTACACCATCTGTTCATCCAATCCCGCCGAAAGATACACGGGCGTTTTCACCCCGATCTCGTGGGCGGCCGCAATCTGTTCGCCCAATAAGTCGAACTTCAAATGTGGGTGAACAGGCCCCACTTTGGACGGATGATACGACCAGCCGTGATGGCACTTGGCAAACACGGTGATGGAATTCACGTGTCCCGCTTTCAAGGCGTTTTGGAACTGCTTTTTATCGAAACGACTGCCGATCCCCTCGATTTTTTCGCTTGTGTGGAAATCCAGATGTACTTGACGATAGTTCACATCCCCCACTCCTTTCACTTGTCATTATAGCAAATGCAAAAAGTACGGTCTATGAGCGTTTGAACCGTCTTTATGTGTTTTTTGTTCAAAGGAATTGACAAAATCTTTTATGCGATGTATGCTGAAAAAAGAAAAAAACAAGGAGGTTTCGACCTGTGGAAGTACGCCTTCTCTCTTTGGAACACTTGGCATTGATGAACGAACTGGAAATTTCGGTCATTTCCGGCGGTTGTGCCGACTTGGATGAAAACTGGAAACAAGACACCGTGTCCACCCTTTTTACACGAATCTATTTCACCTTGAACGGATTGGGACATGTGTGTGCAAACGGCCGCCGATACGATCTGCTACCAAACACCGTGTGTATCCTTCCCACGGGATTGGAGATCGCCTATGACTGCCCGCACACAATGTCGCAGATCTTTTTTCATCTGCAGGTGAAAAAAGATGGCCACGATCTGTTCCAATCCTGCCACTCCCCTTTGTTTTACGATATCGGCGCAGCGGAATTGGCGCATCTGAAAACGGCGATAAAAAGCGACCGTTTGACCGAGGCACAAAAGGTGGTGTCCCTTTTACGCGGGTACATCTTACGCGCGTTTGACGATTACGGCGTAACGGATTCCCCAAAAAAGTGGTTGTCAGCCCCCATGCGTGAAGTGCTCGCTTTTATCGACTCCCATTTATCTGCGCGACTCACGGTGGAAACCTTGACGTCCCATTTTAATCTCTCCCGCAGCAAATTACAACGGGACTTTAAACAGACGCTCGGCGTAACACCGAAAGAGTATATTCACACGCTGTTGTTTGTCAAAGCGGAACACCTGCTTTTTAACACCACGTATTCCATCAAAGAGATCAGCGATCGACTCGGGTTTTGTGACCAGTTTTATTTTTCAAAATGCTTTTTGCAAAAATACGGATCGGCACCGTTGCAGTATAAGAACGCACATTTAAAGCGCTGAGCCACACATTCGGTGATTCCATTTCCTGCCGTACGCGGTGTTCACTTCACCGAAGATGGATACGCCGTGTTGGCAGAAGAAATCGTAAACACCCTTCCGAAGGAATTGTTTGAATAAGATAAACGCCCTTTTCCGTTGGAAAAGGGCGTTTTTGTTTCCATCATTTCACGCAGGGTTTATCAAACGCGGGATTACAGGCGTAGAAGTTCTGGGCATTCAGACGATCACTTGCCAATCGCAACCCTTCGCCAAAGCGCTGATAGTGCACAAGTTCGCGTTGACGCAGGAATTTCAGCGGCTCACGTACGTCGGGATCGTCAATCAAACGCAACAGATTGTCGTAGGTGGTGCGTGCTTTTTGCTCTGCTGCAACTTTGTAAGAACGACAGGCCCCAAAAACCCAGTATTTATGCGGGTTTTCGGGATCGGCATTTTTGGGTAGCTGCAATCTCATAAGTGCAACATATCAAAAATTCCAGTGAATTTCGATGGGAACGTCGTTTGTTTTGGGAATTCTCTTGCCTACGGAAATGTAGTCAATAAGGATTTCCACCATCTCTCTGGTGAGGTGTTTGAGGTTGGTGTAACGCTCGATGATCTCTCTGCGGTTGTCGCCGACTTCGATTTTTACGTCGATTTCTTCGATCTGCTTACGCCCGTCGGAAATGAGTTTTTCAAGGCGGTCACGGTCAGCGATAAAGTCCTTAGACATCTCTGTGTAATCTGCACCGCTGATGAGTCCTTTGACCTTATCCATGTACAGTTCCCGAATGCCCTTGGATAACTCT
>JAZSHJ010000084.1:0-11712 GCA_045533175.1 Acutalibacteraceae bacterium | reverse complement strand
CGTGTACGGTACCACCACCTCCGAAGAGGTGGCCGCCCGCGTGGCGGATGCCGCGGTGATCGTGACCAATAAGTTAAAACTCGGGGAACACAACCTTGAAAGGGCACACGGCCTGCGCCTCATTTGCGTGGCGGCCACGGGATACGATAATATCGATACCGTGTATTGCCGTCGCCGCGGGGTGGCGCTGTGCAACGTGCCGGGCTATTCCACCGACAGCGTGGCGCAACTCACCGTGGCCATGGCGCTGTCGCTTGTGACTCATCTTACGGAATACCGTAATTTCACCCACACAGGGGCATACACCGAAGCAGGGCTGGCTAACCGTCTTGTACCGGTGTATCACGAACTGTCCTCCATGACATGGGGCGTTGTAGGCGGCGGAGGGGTCGGCACCCGCGTGGCAGAGATCGCCCGTGCCATGGGATGCCGCGTGGTGATGTGTCGCCGCAAAGCGGAGGGAGATTTCCCGCTGTGCGATATCGATACCCTCTGCCGCACGGTGGATATCCTCTCCCTGCACGTGCCGCTGAGTGACGAAACCCGCGGGATGATCGATCGCACTCGCATTGCCGCCATGAAGCGGGGAGCGATCCTCATCAACACCGCCCGCGGCGCGGTGACCGATGAGGCGGCGCTGGCCGATGCGGTGAAAAGCGGACATCTGGGAGGTCTCGGCGTGGACGTGTATTCGGAAGAACCGTTTTCGGAGAACCACCCGTTTTGGGAGTTGCGCGGATACGACAACGTCTGCTTTACTCCGCACATGGCGTGGGGCTCGGCCGAAGCGCGTGCCCGCTGTGTGGCGGCGATGGCGGAAAATATTACCCGCTTTTTTGCGGGGGAGAAGCACAACCGCGTTGTCTAAAATATGCTTGCCAAACGGCGGGTTTTGATGTATGATTTTAAAAAAGCAAAAAGGGACGGATGATTTGTGGGAACACGCACGGAACACGACGCACTCGGCACGGTGGAGGTGGATGCCGCCCGCTTGTGGGGGGCACAGACCGAACGCAGTCGTCGGAATTTTAAGATCGGCACCGAAAAGATGCCGCCTTCGCTCATTGCCGCGTTTGCCGAACTGAAAAAAGCGTGCGCCAAAGTGAATGCAGATATGGGCAAACTCCCGCCCGAAAAAGCGGCGGCGATCACCGCTGCGGCCGACCGCATCTTGGCGGGTGAACTGTCGGCTGAATTTCCGCTGTTGGTGTGGCAAACGGGAAGCGGCACACAAACCAACATGAATGTAAACGAAGTGATCGCACGCGCGGCCTCGGTGCCGTTGCACGAAAACGACGACGTGAATATGTCTCAAAGTTCCAACGACACCTTCCCCACGGCGATGAGTGTGGCGGCGGTGCTGTCGGTGGAAAACGGGGTTATCCCCGCCGCCGAAGCGCTGGCGGCGACGTTTGCTCGCTTGGAAGAGGCGCATCGCGGCATCATTAAGATCGGCCGCACCCATCTGCAAGACGCCACGCCGCTGTATTTTTCGGATGAGATCAGCGGTTGGCGCGCGGGGGTGGAAGAAGCCGTCGTTATGCTTCGCACGGCGACCGATCGGTTGCGCCGCCTGGCCATCGGCGGCACGGCGGTCGGCACGGGGTTGAATGCGCCCGCGGGGTTCGATGAAGCGGTGTGCCGTGAACTTACGGCACAATGCCGCACTACGTTCCTGCCGGACAACAACAAGTTCCACGCCCTCACGATGAAGGACGCGTTCGTGTTTGCTCACGGAGCACTCAAAGCGCTGGCGGCGAATCTTATGAAGATTGCGAACGACGTGCGTTGGCTGGCTTCCGGCCCGCGTTGCGGTATCGGTGAGATCCGCATCCCAGAAAACGAACCGGGCAGTTCCATCATGCCGGGCAAGGTGAATCCCACCCAATGCGAAGCGGTCACGATGGTCGCGGTGCAGGTGATGGGCAACGATGCCGCCGTGGGATTTGCGGCATCGCAAGGAAATTTTGAACTCAACGTGTTTATGCCGGTCGTGGCGTATAATTTTGAGCAGTCCTGCACCCTGTTGCGGGATGTGATGAACTCGTTCAACATGAACTGTGCAAAAGGTATCACAGCGGACGGTGAACGCATGGCCGAAAATCTTGCCCGTTCGTTGATGTTGGTCACTTGTCTTTCCCCCAAGATCGGATACGAAAACGCCGCCGCCATTGCGTTGGAGGCGTATCACCGCGGAATTACTCTGCGGGAAGCCGCCCTTGAAAGCGGGTGTATCACGGCGGAAGAGTTCGACCGCACGGTGCGTCCCGAAAAGATGGTTTAAAGAATATTGGTGAGGCTCAGCCGTTCACTTTCCTGAAGATGTTGCACGTGGTATTGACACCGTGCCAATTCTTCGGCCAAGTGGGCGGCGTTTTTTTCGGCCAACAGCGGCAACAGCGCGGCGGATTCTTCGATCGCGTCCATTTTTTCGTGGGGATAAAACAGCGGAAGAATGCGGTTAGCGGTGGCAAAGGTGTGGCAAAAATCCTCCACCGTGTTGCGCAAGGTGTCCTGTTCTCCGTTATCCAGCGCTGTTTTGGCGCGGTGCAGTTGATCGGCCATACGGGTGGTGCTGCGTTCCAAAAACCAATGCGGCCCCACGCACAACCCCACCGTGAGAGCAAGCAACAAAAACGCCACCGGTAACCGCTTCATCGGGACTCCTCCTTTTTGATGAGATGAAACCCGCCTTGCCGATCGGCGATCAGCAAAAACACGTCGTCAAGCTCACAATGTTGCGCTTTCAAGGTGCGGCGCACCCAATCTTCGGTTTGCCCGCAAAGCGCCAACCCGAACGGTGCGAGTTTTCCGTCGCTCACCACCAAAAACGCGGTGTCGTCCGCTGCGGGAGGAAGTTCCATGTCCTTGGGCGTCACGGGGCGTTGCTCCGTTTTCAAAAGCAGGCTGATCTGCCCGCCTGTTTCCGCCACCGCGTATTGCACCTGCCGCAGATCGAACACCCCTTGTTGACGCAGGGCGCTTAATACGTCGTCGATGGTGAGGCGCAGTTTGCGTAACGCTTTTTGATCCAGTTTGCCATCCTTCACCAACACCACCGCCCGTCCACCCAGCAGACGCTCCAACCACGGCAGTTTCAACATGGCGGCAGACAACAGCAGTTCCAGCGATACCAACACCGCGATGGGAATAAGCCCGCTGAACAGCGGAGAAGCGGTGTCTTGCATCGCCACCGCTGCCATGTCTGCAATCAGCAACGTGACCACCAGTTCGGAGGGCTGCAGATCTCCCAACTGGCGTTTGCCCATCACCCGCAATGCCACCACCAACACCACGTAGATCAAACCCGCGCGCACCGCCGCAATTGCCATGCACATCGCCCCTTTCACACAGAGTATATCCGCAAAACAGCAAATTATGGGGAAATGCTTGCAAAATAGCGGCGGTTGTTGTATGCTTAATGTATGTATAAAAACGGAGAAAAAAGGGGGGAGCGTTATGCTGCAACTGATCTTGGGGCGTTCGGGGTACGGAAAGACACATGCCGTGCAGGAAGAGATCGTTCGCCGTGCCCAAGCGGGGGAGGAAAACCTTATTCTATTGGTACCCGAGCAATTTTCGTTTGAAAGCGAACGCACCCTTCTGCGCCGTTTGGGTGTGCAAAAAGCACAACGTGTACAGGTGCTCAGCTTCACACGTCTGGCCGAAACGGTGGCGCGGGAATGCGGCGGTCTGTCGGGTAAGGTGATGGATAACGTAACCCGCACTTTGTTAATGAGTCGCGCTCTTGAACAGGTGGCAGACCGTCTGGTGCTGTATCGCCGCCATGCCATGCGGGCAGATTACGTGCAGGCGGTGCTGGATATGATGGCGGAATGCAAGCAGTATGCCGTGACTCCCCGCCGTTTGGATGAGGCGTCCGCTGCGCTGCCTGCGGGCACGTTGCGCCAAAAAGTGCAGGAACTGTCTTGCATCATGGAAGCGTATGAAGCGCTTGTCGCCGACAGTTATCTGGATCCCGCCGATGCACTCACCCGCCTGGCGCAACAGTTGCCGCAAAGCAGTTTCGGCCAAGGGGCGGTATTGTTTGTGGATGGATTTCAAGGGTTCACCGAACAGGAAATGCGGGTAATGGCGCTGTTAATGCGCCGTGCCGCCCGTACGGTGATCGCCCTTGGTACCGACACGTTGGATGCACGTGACGAATATGCGCTGTTTGCTCCCGTAACCCGCACCGCCAACCGCTTTGTGCAGGTGGCACGGGAACACGGGGTGGAGGTAGCCTCCCCGCAATATATGACCGAAAATCATCGCGCCGCAGACGAAGCGCTTGCGCGGTTGGAACAGGTGTGCTTTGCCGCACAGCGGGAGGTGTACGAGGAGGAGTGTCCTTCTGTCACGCTTTCGGCGGCGGCCGATCGGTATGCCGAATGTCGTGTGTTGACACACGAATTGCGCCGCTTGATGCGGGAAGAGGGGCTTCGTTGCCGCGACGTGGCGGTGGTCGCTCGTAATTTGTCGGATTATCAAGGCATTTTGGACGTGGCCATGGAGAAGGCGGATATTCCGTATTATATGGATCAGCGGGAAACCGTTGCCACCGAACCGCTGGCGGTGCTGATGCACGGTGCGCTTCGCTGTGCCACCGAAGGGTTCACCGCCGAGCACATGTTGCAGGTGATGAAAACGGGATTGCTGGGCTTTTCCGCTGCTTCCATTGCCCGTGTGGAACAGTACCTGTTCGTATGGAACCTTTCGGGGAGAACGTTGCGCGAGGAGTGGACCGCCAACCCCGACGGGTTGGAATCTCCCACCGAAAAAAGCGCTAAAGCCTTGCGCTATCTCAACCTTTTGCGCCGCCGTGCGTTGTCGCCGCTGTTGAAATTGGCGGATACGTTGCACCAAACGGTAACGGGGCAGGTTTTTGCACGCGCGATGTATCAATACCTTGCTGAAGCACAGGTGGCAAGGGTTTTGCGTTTACAGGCGAAGCGGTTGCGTCGCGCGGGCGCGCATGCGGCCGCCGACCGTATGGAACACACGTGGGATCTGATGATGGAGATTTTGGATCATTTCGCCACGGCGCTCGGCACTTCACGCTTGTCTGCCGCCCGCTTTGACGAACTGTTTTCGCTGGCGTTGGCCTCCACCGACCGCGGCAGTATTCCGCAGGGGTTGGACACGGTGCAGATCGGCGGGGCGGAGCGCATGCGCTTTTCTTCGCCGCGTGTGGTGTGGGTACTTGGTGCCAATGAAGGGGTATTTCCCGCCTATCCCGCCACGTGTGGCTTGATTACCGACCGTGAACGCCGCACCTTGTCCGAAATGGGGGTTATGTTATCGGACACGGGCGATCTGCAAGCGGTGGAAGAACGGTTGCACGCCTACACGGCGGTGGCGGCCCCGTCGCATCGGTTATACATCAGTTATCTTGAAAGTGCGGATGGGGAAGTGTTGCCGCCTTCGGAATTAGTGATGGCGGTGAAAGCGGTGTTTCCGCATCACGCGACTCTCTCTTCCGTATCCTTGCCGGAAAGCGACGGCGAAGCGTTTTCTGCTTTGGCCGAAAAGTTCCGCAACTTTACACCTGAACGGGCGGCGCTGTATGCGCATTTTGCCGCCCATCCGTTGTATGCCCCGCGCTTGGCGGCCATGGAACGGGCGGTTGCCCACCGTCCCATGGCGTTTAAACAGCCCGCGGCGGCCGCCGACTTCTTCGGCAACACCATGGCTTTGTCGGCCACACAGGTGAACACCTATCACAAATGTCGCTTCCGCTATTTTTGTGAATACGGGTTGCGTGTGCGCGCGCCCCGTCCGGCCGCGATGGATTCGTTGGAGTTCGGAAATCTGGCCCACTTTGTGATGGAAACGGTGTTGCCGCGCTACGTGGCGGCACAAATGAAAGGGGTTACCCGCCAAACGGTGGCCGCCGACACGGCCACCGCTGTGGAAGCGTATACCGAAAGCGTGCTTGGCGGCACGGCGGATAAAAGTGCGCGCTTTTTGAGCCAACTGCGGCGGTTGGTCCGCACGGTGGAAGCGCTGATGTGGCGTGTGGTGCAGGAATTGCGGCAAAGCCGCTTTGTGCCCGCCGATTACGAGCTGCCCATCGGTATGGAAGAAGGAGTTCCCGCAACGGTGCTGACCTTGGCGGACGGCACCACCGTGCGCGTGATCGGAAAGATCGACCGCGTGGACGTGTACCGCGCGGGCGACACCGCGTATATTCGTGTGGTGGACTACAAAACCGGTACGCAAAACTTCAAAATGCATGAAGTGATGGAAGGACTCAATCTGCAGATGCTGTTGTATCTGTTCTCGTTGTGGGATAACGCGCAGGACCGTTACGGTGGACATCCCACCCCCGCAGGGGTGTTGTATCTTCCTGCCAAACTGCCGATCGTGGAAGGGAAGGAAGGGTACAGCGAAGAAAAGCGGGCCGAGGAACAGTTGAAAGCCATGAGGATGAACGGTCTGTTGTTGGACGATATGGACGTGCTGGAAGCGATGGAAACAGGAGTAAAGGGTTTGTTTATTCCCGCCACACTCAAGAAGGACGGCACCTGCGATTCCCGTTCCACGGTGGCCACTTTGGCGCAGTTCGGACAACTGAAAGCACGGGCGGAAAAACTGTTGCGTTCGATGGCCGAAACCCTGCGACAGGGGGACGTGGCGGCGATTCCCGCCGTGCAGGGCGACCGCCTGCCGTGCGATTACTGTGACTTTGCGGCGGTGTGCGGACGGGAAGAGGACGATCCCGCAAAGGAGATCAAAACCTACGACCGCGCCGAGGTCATGGCACAGCTGGCAAAAGAATTTGCGGAAGAAAGCGAAAAAGTGTAAAAAAAGGCTTGCAATTTCCAGAAGAGTGTGATATAGTCTGTATGTTACGGAAGTGCGGGCTGTGGTCGGTTCGTAAAACTTCCGAGTTACTGAAAGAGGTGACATCTGATGAAAGAGTCGATCCATCCTGACTACAAGCAAACGACCATTACCTGCGCTTGCGGCGAAGTGATTGCAACCGGTTCCACCAAGGAAAACATCCGTGTTGAAATTTGCTCCAAGTGCCATCCGTTCTTTACGGGCAAGCAGAAGTTGGTCGATACCGGCGGGCGCGTTGATCGCTTTAAGAAGCGTTTCGGCATGCAGGAAGGCAAATAAGTTTGTAGCAAAAACGGACAACGCCCCGCGTTGTCCGTTTTTTGTAGGAGTGTGAACAAATGAGCAAGGATTACCGCACCGTATGTCGCGCGGCATCGGATGAATTCACCGAAAAACGCTCCCGCTTTATCGGGCACATCGCGCCCGTGACCACCGAAGAGGAGGCGCAGGCGTTTGTGGCGGCGCGCAAAAAAGAGTTTTGGGATGCCAAACACAACGTGTGGGCGTATGCGTTGCAAGAAGGCGGCGTTCGCCGCTTTTCGGACGACGGGGAACCGCAAGGAACGGCGGGAATGCCGGTGCTGGACGTGTTGCAAAAAGAGGGGTTGACCGATTGCGTTGTGGTGGTCACACGGTATTTTGGCGGCATTTTGCTGGGCGGCGGCGGTTTGGTGCGTGCCTATTCCCACGCGGCACGGTTGGCGGTGGATGCGGGGGTGCGGTGCGATATGCGCTGTTGCGAACGGCTGTCGCTCACCTGCGATTACGCACAGTACGGCTGGGCAGCTCCGCTTGTGCAGGCGCACGGCGCCGTGTTGGACGACACGGTGTGTGAAGAGGCGGTAACGCTGTGGTTTCACCTGCCGTTTGAAGCGCACGACGGATTGCAAAAAGACTTGACCGAACAATCGGCGGGAACGCTGATTCTCACCGAAGAAGGGGAAGGATTTTATCCGTTTCCCGTCGAAAAATAATTTTCGCGTTTTTTTCTGAAAAAACAAGGAGTTTTTTGAGTTCGCGCGTATATAGTAACATACCGAAGAAAAAAGGGGAGTGCAGGCATGACGGTACGGGAACGGTACGAACGGGAAGAACACACCCGCCTTTCGCCGCACGCGGCATTTTCGGACGAGGCACAACGGGAACGCCCGGGGGACCCTTGTCCGTATCGCACCGAATATCAGCGGGATCGCGACCGTATTCTGCATTGTAAGGCATTTCGTCGCCTGAAGCACAAAACACAGGTGTTTCTCTCGCCCGAAGGGGATCATTACCGCACCCGCCTTACCCACACGTTGGAAGTGGCGCAGATCGCCCGCACGGTAGCGCGTGCGTTGCGGTTGAACGAAGATCTCACCGAAGCGATCGCTTTGGGACACGATTTGGGGCACACCCCCTTCGGCCACGCGGGCGAACGGGCGCTGGATCGTTTGATGGATGGCGGATTCCGTCATTTTGAGCAAAGCGTGCGGGTGGTGGAACGGCTGGAAAACAACGGTGCGGGGCTGAACCTTACCCGCCAGACCAGAAACGGCATCTTCACCCATACCCGCGGGGAGGAAGCCTATACGCTGGAAGGACGTATCGTCCGTTTGGCGGATAAGATCGCCTATATCAGCCACGATATCGACGATGCGGTGCGCGCGGGCGTGTTGCGGGAATCCGAAGTTCCCGCCCATCTGTTGCAGACATTCGGGGAAGGGCGCGCCGCCCGCATCGACCGTATGGTTACCTCGCTTGTGGAAAACAGCGGGGATACGGTGGCGATGGATGCCGTCACCGCCGAAGCGTTTGAAGAATTGCACGCATTTATGTACAAGGCGGTGTATTTGAATCCTGCCGCCAAAGGGGAAGAAAGCAAAGTGGACGGCTTGATCGAGCAGATGTTCACCTACTTTGTGAGTAAACCGGAAGCCTTGCCCGGCGAATACGCCGCCATTTGTGAACGGGAAGGTGCGGCACGGGCGGTGTGCGATTATATCGCAGGTATGACGGATAACTACGCGCTGGATATTTACAGCACCCTGTTTATTCCCCGCAGTTGGGGTGTCAAGATTACCGAATAATGGGAATTGAAATCAAACGAAAGGAGGGGTTACGGTGGCCATACCCGACAGTTTTATTGAAGAAGTTGTCAATCGCAACGAACTGGAACCGTTGGTATCCACCTACGTTCGCTTAAAGCGACGCGGACGCACGTTGGTGGGGCTTTGCCCCTTCCATGGGGAGAAAACCCCGTCCTTCACCGTATACAGCGAGAACAACTCCTTTTACTGTTTCGGCTGCGGCGCGGGCGGTGACGTGATCACCTTCGTGCGGCGGATGGAAAACCTCGATTATGTGGATGCGGTGAAGTTCCTGGCAGACCGCGCGGGGTTGCGTATGCCGGAACAAGGGGTTAACGACGCGGTGTCCAAACTGCGTGTGCGCGTGTTGGAAGCCAACCGTGAAGCGGCGCGATTTTATCACGCGATGTTGAGCGATCCGAAAGGTGCGGTCGGCCTGCAATACTACCGCGGGCGCGGCTACAGCGATAACACCATCCGTCATTTCGGGTTGGGGTATGCACCCGATTCGGGCCGGGCGTTGCGGGATGCCTTGCGGCAAAAGGGGTTCACCGATGAAGAACTGATCGCCGCGTGGCTGTGCAAACGGAGCGAACGCGGACATGTATACGACATTTTCCGCGGCCGCATCATGGTGCCCATCATTGATATTCGCGGCAACGTGATCGCCTTCGGCGGGCGGGTGCTGGATGATTCCAAACCGAAATATATCAACACGTCCGACACGCTGGCATATAAAAAATCGGACAACCTGTTTGCATTGAATTTTGCGAAATCCGCCCTCGGAAAAATGGAAGAAGGCGGCACGCAACTGATCTTGTGCGAAGGGTACATGGACGTTATCGCCCTGCATCAAGCGGGATTTACCAACGCGGTGGCCGCGCTCGGCACCTCCTTTACGGCCGAACACGCTCGTCTGATTGCCCGCTATGCCTCCGAGGTGGTGCTCACCTTCGATGCGGACGCGGCGGGACAAAAGGGCACGGGGCGCGCGATCGATCTGTTGCGCGAAACAGGGGTGCGCATCAAAGTGGTGCGTGTGCCCGACGGCAAAGATCCCGATGAATTTATCAAAAACAACGGTGCCGAACGGTTTCGTTTGTTGATGGAACGTTCCGCCAACGACGTGGAATACCGTTTGTTGGAACTGGGGCGTAAGTTCGATCTCACCTCCGCCGACGGGCAGTCCCGTTATCTCAAAGAGGTGGCAGAGCTGTTGGCGGGCTTGTCCAGTCCTGTGGAACGGGACGTCTACGCGGGCAAGATCGCCTCGGAGATCGGGGTGACCAAATCCGCGTTGTTGGATCAGATCCGCGGAGTGGATCGCCGCCGATTGCGTCGGCAAGAAGGGCAACAACTCTCGCAAGCGGTGCGGCAAAGCGCCGCCGCGGTGAAGAAGGTAAATCCCGAAGCCGAAAAGTATTGGCGCGCCGCCCGTGCGGAAGAGGCGTTGATCGGCTTGCTGATCCGCAATCCCGATTATATCCCGAAGGTGAGCAACACGCTCCCACCCGAGGGTATGGTGACGGAATTTAACCGCGGGGTATACGAACGGTTGGTGACACGACATAAAAGCGGTCTTTTGGTGGAACTGGCGTTGCTTTCGGCCGACTACGACGTGGACGGCATGGCTTACCTCACCCGCATGGTGCAGGCGGCAAGTGAACGGGCCAACACCCCCGAAGAGGCGATGCAATGCGCCGCCGTGATAGCCGAAGAAAAGCGCCGCCTGACGGTGCAGGAGGGAACCCCTTCGGACGAGGATATTCAAGCCTATTTACAAAAACTGCGAGAAGATAAAAAATAACCGATCGGAAAAGGAGATATACATAATGAGCACGAAAGCAAAAGAACAGGAAGTCAACACCACTCCCGCTGTGGAAAATGAAGCGGCAGAAACCGAACATCCCGCCCCGGCGGATGCGGTCACGTTGCTGAAAGAAAAGCGGTTGAACGATCTGTTGGTGTTGGGGCGTGCCAAGGGCAAACTCACCACGCAGGAGATCTTGGATGCCACCGAAAATGCGGATTTCGATCTGGAACAGGTGGACAAACTCTATGAACTGATCGAAGCACAGAACATCCAGATCGTGGATGACTTTGCGGACGATAACCTCGCGGATATCGACACGGTAATTGAAGAGCGTGCGGACGGCGAGGACACGGGCGAAAACGTGATGGTGGACGATCCCGTGAAGGTGTATCTGAAAGAGATCGGCCGCGTGCCGTTGCTCACTCCCGAAGAGGAAGTGTCGCTTGCAGAGCGCATTATGGCGGGGGATGCCGGCGCGAAAAAGCGGTTGTCCGAAGCCAATCTGCGTTTGGTGGTCAGCATTGCCAAACGCTACGTCGGCCGTGGCATGCAGTTTTTGGATCTGATCCAGGAAGGTAACCTCGGTTTGATCAAAGCGGTGGAGAAATTCGATTACACCAAAGGTTTCAAATTCTCCACCTATGCTACGTGGTGGATCCGTCAGGCGATCACCCGTGCCATTGCCGATCAGGCACGCACTATCCGTATTCCCGTGCACATGGTGGAAACCATCAATAAGGTGAAGAAGGTGTCCAGCCAGCTTCTGCACGAAAACGGCCACGAACCGTCGGTGGATGAAATTGCCCGCCGCCTGGAAATGCCGGTGGACAAAGTGCGTGAGATCATGCGCGTGGCACAAGAACCCGTTTCGCTGGAAACCCCCATCGGTGAGGAAGAGGACAGTCATCTCGGCGACTTTATTCCCGACGACGACGCACCCGCCCCGGCAGATGCCGCATCCCACACCTTGTTGCGCGAACAGTTGAG
>JAZSHJ010000072.1:0-11902 GCA_045533175.1 Acutalibacteraceae bacterium | reverse complement strand
GGAAGGCGGTGCCGTAAATGCGCTGCAACATGTTGTTCTTTTCGTTGCCGCGCCAGTAGGCGCCGGTGCAGGAGGTGAGTTTTACCGCCTTGACGTATCCCGTGTCGGGCAGGTGCGGGCCGGCACACAGATCGGTGAAATCGCCTTGGCGATAGAACTTGATGGCTTCACCCTTATCGGCGTGTTCTTCCATTAATTCCAATTTGTACGGCTCGTCCGCCATCAACACACGCGCTTCGTCGATCGGCAGTTCAAACGCTTCGATCGGCAACGCCTCTTTCATGATGGCGCGCATCTCGTTTTCGATTTTTTCCAGATCGTTCGGCGTGAACGCCACGTCGCGGTCGAAATCATAATAAAACCCGTTGTCCACCGCGGGGCCGATGGCAAATTTCACATCGGGGAACAGGCGGCGCACCGCTTGCGCCAGAATGTGGGAGGCGGTGTGACGATACGTACGCGCACCGTCGGGGTCGGTGAAGGTGAGGATCTCCAATTCGGCATCGGCGGTGAGTGCGGTGCGCAGATCCACCACTTCGCCGTTCAAGCGCGCGGCACAGGCGTTGCGATACAACCCCATCGAGATCTCGCGGCACAGCGCGTCGATGGTGGTGCCGTGCTCCACCGCTTTGACGTCGCCGCCTTTTAACGTAATGTTCAACATGCAAGTCACTCCTTCAAAAATAAAAAACCGCGCCCCCGTAAGGGACGCGGTAAAATTTACGCGTGGTTCCACCCTTGATTCAACGGCCGATGCCGTCCTCAAGCGATCGGTAACGGGATCAACCGACACACCTTAAAGCTTTTCGCGTTCGGGTGTGTACTCCGGGGTGGTAGGGGTTGCCGCTTCTGCCTCCTGTGCCGTTCACAGCGAAACACGACACTCTCTGCGGGTGAGGTGAATGGCGGGGCCCGTCCCCATCAACGATTTATATAACGTATTATAGCACCCTCGTTTTAAAAGTCAAGAGGAAAATTATTCTTCCATCCGTTCCAAACGGTATTCGGTCGCGGTAACATATTCCTCGCCGGGATCCAAACGAGTGGAAGGGAAGGCGGATTGATTGGGAGAATCGGGGCAATGCTGCGTTTCAAAGCAGAAGGCGCTGCGGCGGGCAAGCGGCACACCGCCTTTGCCTGCCGCCCCATCCATGACGTTGCCGGTGTAGAGTTGTGCCGCGGGCTGATCGGTAAAACAGGTGAGCTTCAACCCGCTTGAAAGCGAACAGGCGGTCATCACACGGCGGAATCCTTCGCCGTTCAAGAGATAGTTGTGATCGTATCCGCCGCCCAACGCCAGTTGCGGATGATCGTCGTTGATGTCGCGTGTGATGGATTTTGCCTCACGGAAATCAAAGGCCGTGTCGGTTACGTCCTGCCACACGCCCGTGGGGATCAGGTCTTTGTTCACCGCGTTGATGGAGTCGCTGTCGATCCACAAAAGAGTATCCGCGAGCGACAGGGTGTCATCCAAACGGAAGTAACTGTGGTTGGTGAGGTTTACCACGGTGGGAGCATCGGTTTTGGCACGATACTCAATGCGCAAGGCGTTGCGCACCGTGACGGTGAAGGTGACCGACACCGCAAGGTTGCCGGGATACCCTTCCTCGCCGGCGGGAGACATACGCGCAAACAGCACCGAAGGCTCGTTCCCTTCGCTCAACACGGTGGCATGCCACAGGCGCTTGTCAAATCCGCGATTGCCGCCGTGCAGATGGGTAACACCGCGCTCGTTGCGGGGGAGAGTGTACACCTCGTCCTCCAACGTGAAGCGGCCGCCTGCAATGCGGTTGCCGTACCGCCCGATGGTGGCGCCCTGATAGCCGTCGTTTGTCAAATAGCCTTCCAACGTATCGTAACCGCATACCGCGTCGTGTCCGTCAAACACCAGTTGTTGCACCGTTGCACCGTAGGTGAGCAACGACACCGACAGACCGTTTACCCCTGTCAGAATATATCGATCCACCGTTTGGCCGCCGGGCAGGGTGCCGAACGGTTCTTTTTGCAAACTCATAGGTCAGTTCCTCCTCGGAATGGGTTTGTTTCAGTATATCACCCCAAATGAAAAAAAGCAATTGCAAAATTCACGATTATACGCTATACTGTTAGAAGTGTTTTGAGAGAATGCAAACAGAAAGGATACCGAATTATGGGAAAAGGTACAAGAAAACGCGAGGCAAGTCTCCTTCGTCAAGCGGAAGAGGCACGTCTGGCACAGGAAAAGAAGAAGAAACAGCGCACCAACCGCATTGTGGGGATCGTGTCCGCCGTGGTGGTGTTGGCTATCTTGGGCGGCAGTATCGGGGCGATTCTTCATCATAAGAAGATCAACAGCAACGATTACATCATCCACAACACCATTGTGGCGAATTCCGCAAATTACGAAGTTACGCAGGCGATGATGACCTACTTCACCAATTCTACCTACGTGAACTACTGCACGAACTATAAGGACCAGTTGGAAGATCTCGGTTTGGATACCACCCGTTCGTTGAAGGCACAGACCTGTGCGTATGACAGCAACATCAGTTGGTACGATTATTTCGTGAACACCACCCAAAACACCGTTACCTGGATGCTCAGTTTTGCGGAGCAGGCGCGGGCGGACGGCGTGGCACTCACGCAGGATTATAAGGATCTGATCGAAGAAACGCTGGCTGCCACCAAACCCGAGGATTTCGGCAAGGATCTCACGCTGGAAGACGTGCGTGCGTGTTTGGAACTGTATTATATGGCCATTATGCAGGAAAACAAGGTGCAGGAAGCCAACGAAGCGACCGATGCGGAGATTCGCGCATGGGCGGATCAGAACAACCTTGAGTTGCTGAAAGCGGACTATACTTACTACAACATTCCTTACGGTCAGGGTGCGTACTACACCGCCGAAACTGCGAAGGAAGTGGCGGACAAACTGCTTGCCTGCACCACCGAGGAAGAGTTCGTGAAGATCGCGAAGGAAGGATTGCTTGCCCGCGGGGTGTACAGCGATGCCGAAACGATGGAAAAGCAATTTGCGGCCAACTATCTGCGCGACAATTATGTTTACCGTGAGCAAGACGGGTTCAGCGATTGGTTGTTCCATGCCGAACGCAAGGTGGGGGATACCACTAAGGTGGATCGTGCGGACAGCTCGTCCATGACGGTGTACTTCTGCCGCCGTGCGGCCGCACGTGACGAAAGCACCGCCACCATTGACGTGCGCCACATCTTGTTCAAGGGCGAATCCTTCGATACGGATGCGGCGGCTAAGGCCAAGGCGGAAGAAGTGTTGCAGGAGTGGAAGAACGGTGCGGCCACCGAAGCGTCCTTCGGCGAGTTGGCAAAGAAGTATACCGAGGATTCCAACGGCGAAGCGGGCGGTCTCTACGAAGGCGTCACGCAGGGCCAGATGGTGGAAACCTTCAACGATTGGTGCTTCGATGCGGCACGTAAACCGGGAGATACCGGCATCGTCAAGACCGACTACGGTTATCACGTGATGTATTTTGTAAAGGTCGGTTCGGTGAGTTGGTACAACACCGCCAAACAGACCATCGAAAGCGACAACTACGAAGCCATCAGCAAGGAATATCAAACGAACTACAACGTCGTGGTGAACGGCGACCTTGCAAAACAGGTACAACTCGGCGTGGAATAAACGATTTCAACCACGCCCCCGTGCGTTTCTTTTGCAAAAACGACCTCCCCCGCTGCCGTTTTTGAGGGGGGGGGAGCTCGTTTTACGGTTCGGATTGGGCAAATGGGAAAAAATCGCAAAAAAAATGATCAATTCCCGTTTCGGAATTGACTTTTTTACAAAAATAGTATATGATAGTAAACTGCACAATCTTGCGGGAGGGGGAAATTGCGCCTTCAGTATAGCATATTCGGGCGCAAAAAGCAACCCCCTTCGGCAAAATGACGGAATACTTCTGCGGCGGCTGACGGGACGGCTGCCGCAGGGACGAAATGAAGGAGTGATCGACCGTGCAAACCAAGCAGGTGAAACTGGGCCGTACCGAACGTACCAGTTTCGGCAAGATCAACGAAGTTCTCGATATGCCCAATCTTATCGAGATCCAAAAGAACTCGTATCAATGGTTCTTGGACGAGGGGTTAAAGGAAGTGTTTGCCGATTCCCCCGCCATCGAGGACTACACCGGTAATCTGATTCTGGAGTTTTTGGATTATCGGCTGGACGACACCCCGAAATATACGGTGGAGGAGTGCAAAGAGCGTGACGTGACCTATGCGGCTCCGTTGCGCGTGCGTGTACGCCTTATCAACAAGGAAACCGGCGAGATCAAGGAGTCGGAAGTGTTCATGGGCGATTTCCCGCTTATGACCGAAAGCGGCACCTTCGTTATCAACGGTGCGGAGCGCGTCATCGTGTCGCAGCTCGTGCGTTCGCCGGGTGTGTACTACGGTTTGGAATACGATTCCACCGGTAAGAAGCTGTACAGCACCACCGTGATTCCGAATCGCGGTGCCTGGTTGGAGTACGAAACCGATTCGCAGGACGTGTTCTATGTCCGCATCGACAAAAACCGCAAGATCCCTGTGACGGTGTTGGCCCGCGCGTTGGGCCTCGGTTCGGATGCCGAATTGTTGGAAGTTCTCGGTGAGGACGAGCGTATGCGCGCCACCATCGAAAAGGATCCCACCAAGAACACCACCGACGCTCTGCTCGAAGTGTATCGCAAGTTGCGTCCGGGTGAACCGCTGACGGTGGAAAACTCGAAGCAACATCTGGAAGGGCTGTTCTTCGATGCCCGCCGCTACGACCTCTCCCGTGTAGGTCGCTATAAGTACAATAAAAAACTCGGCCTGGCCGGCCGTTTGGAAGGCTGCACGATCAGCCGCCCCGTGGTGGATCCCTTCACCGGCGAGATCTTGGCCGAACCGGGTGAGGTGATCACCCGTGCCCGCGCGAAGGAACTCGACAACACCGGTGTGATGGAAGTGTACGTCACGGTGGACGAGCACGGCGAACAGCGCGAGATCAAGATCCTCGGCAACGGCACGGTGGATATCCGTGCGCTGATTCCCGCGGAATATACCTCCATTGACGATAAGTTCCTGGAGGAAGCGGGTGTGGGCGAACGCGTGTGGATCCGCGTGTTGCGCGAATTGTTGGAGCAGAATACCGACGAGGAATCGTTGCGTGAAGCAATCATCAACCGTGCGCACGACCGCACCGTGAAGAACGAAGAGAACAAGGATGAACTCATCCCCGGTTTGATCCCGAATCACATCACCCGCGATGACATCTTTGCATCCATCAACTATCTGCTCTGTCTGGGGCATGACATCGGCACCACCGACGACATCGACCACTTGGGTAACCGCCGCATCCGTTCGGTGGGTGAGTTGTTGCAGAACCAGTTCCGCATCGGCTTCTCCCGTATGGAGCGTGTCATCCGCGAGCGCATGACGCTGCAGGCGCAGGACATGGACGTTGTCACCCCGCAAGTGCTCATCAACATCCGTCCCGTGGTGGCGGCGATCAAAGAATTCTTCGGTTCTTCGCCGCTGTCCCAGTTCATGGATCAGAACAACCCGCTTGGTGAGTTGACTCACAAGCGTCGTCTTTCCGCACTCGGCCCCGGCGGTCTGTCCCGTGACCGTGCAGGCTTTGAAGTGCGTGACGTACACTACAGCCACTACGGCCGTATGTGTCCGATCGAAACGCCGGAAGGTCCGAACATCGGTCTGATCTCCTACATGGCGACGTTTGCCCGCATCAACCGTTACGGTTTCATTGAAGCGCCCTACCGCAAGGTGGATAAAGAGCGCGGTGTGGTCACGGATGAAGTGGTGTACATGCCCGCCGACGTGGAGGACGAGTTCCTCGTAGCGCAGGCGAACGAGCCGTTGGATGCCGAAGGTCACTTCATCAAAGAACGTATCACGGTGCGTCAGCGCGGTGAGTTCTACGATGTGGAAAACACCCGTGCGGATTACATGGACGTTTCTCCGAAGATGCTCGTTTCGGTTGCGACCGCTATGATCCCCTTCCTCGAGAACGACGACGCGAACCGTGCGTTGATGGGCTCGAACATGCAAAAGCAGGCGGTGCCGCTGCTCACCACCGAGTCGCCCATCGTCGGTACCGGTATCGAATACAAAGCGGGTGTGGACTCGGGCGTGTGTGTGCTGGCCAAAGCAGCCGGTACGGTGCGCACCGTTTCGGCGGACCGCATTGACGTGCGCCGTGATGACACGGGCGATATTGATACCTATAACCTTATTAAGTTTGCCCGTTCCAACCAGGGCACCTGTGTGAACCAGCGTCCCGTGGCGGAAATCGGTCAGCATGTGGAAGTCGGTGATGTGTTGGCGGACGGCCCCGCGACCTGCAACGGTGAGATCGCGCTGGGTAAGAACGCCTTGGTCGGCTTCATGACCTGGGAAGGTTACAACTACGAAGACGCCGTTTTGATCAACGAAAAGGTTGTGCGTGACGACGTGTTCACCTCCATCCACGTGGAGGAATACGAGATCGAATCCCGTGACACCAAGCTTGGGCCGGAAGAGATCACCCGCGACATCCCGAACGTCGGCGACGACGCATTGAAGGATCTGGACGAGCGCGGCATTATCCGCATCGGTGCGGAAGTGCGTGCGGGCGATATCCTGGTCGGTAAGGTCACCCCGAAGGGCGAAACCGAACTGACGGCGGAAGAGCGTCTGTTGCGCGCCATCTTCGGCGAAAAAGCGCGAGAAGTGCGCGATACCTCGCTGAAAGTGCCGCACGGCGAATACGGTATCATCGTGGACGTGAAAGTGTTCACCCGCGAAACCTGCAGCGAACTCAGCCCCGGTGTGAACATGGTGGTGCGTTGCTACATTGCGCAGAAGCGTAAGATCAGCGTCGGCGATAAGATGGCGGGCCGCCACGGTAACAAAGGCGTTGTGTCCCGTATCCTGCCCAGCGAAGATATGCCCTTCCTGCCCGATGGCACGCCGCTGGATATCGTTTTGAACCCGTTGGGCGTTCCGTCCCGTATGAACATCGGTCAGGTATTGGAAGTGCACCTCGGTTATGCCGCCCGTGCGCTGGGCATGAAGATCATGACTCCCGTGTTCGACGGTGCGCACGAAGAGGATATCCGCGAGATGCTCACCCGTGCCGGTATGCGCGAGGACGGTAAGACCGAACTGTACGACGGCCGTACCGGTGAGATGTTCGATAACCCCGTTACGGTGGGTATCATGTACTATCTCAAACTGCACCACCTGGTCGACGATAAGATCCACGCCCGTTCCACCGGTCCGTACTCGCTGGTTACTCAGCAGCCGCTTGGCGGTAAAGCGCAGTTCGGCGGTCAGCGCTTCGGTGAAATGGAAGTGTGGGCGCTGGAAGCGTACGGTGCCGCTTACACCCTGCAGGAGATCCTGACGGTGAAGTCGGACGACGTGGTCGGCCGTGTCAAGACCTACGAAGCCATCGTGAAGGGCCAGAACGTGCCGAAATCGGGCGTGCCGGAATCCTTCAAGGTGTTGGTCAAGGAGTTGCAGTCGCTCGGTTTGGATATTCGTGTTCTTGATAAGGATAAAGAAGAGATCGATCTGAAGCAGACCTTTGAAGAGGACGAAGAGTTCAACATGGTTGCCGCAGACACCGACGATGCATTCTCCACCGTGGCGAACGAGAATGAGTTTGACGGCTACGATGTGAAGGATGCCGAGGATATGGATTTTGCCGACACCGAAGAAGTGTACGAAGAGGATTTCGACGCGGACGACTTCGGTGACGAAGATGAGTTTTAAGGAAGGGGGCGCGTGAATTATGATGGAATTTAATATTTTTGATTCGATTCAAATCGGGCTGGCTTCCCCCGATAAGATCCGTGAATGGTCTTACGGTGAAGTGAAGAAACCGGAAACCATCAACTATCGTACTCTGAAGCCGGAACGTGACGGCTTGTTCTGCGAACGCATCTTCGGGCCTACGAAGGACTGGGAGTGCCATTGCGGTAAGTACAAGCGTATCCGTTACAAGGGCAAGATCTGCGACCGTTGCGGCGTGGAAGTAACCCGCGAAAAAGTGCGCCGCGAGCGTATGGGCCACATCGAGTTGGCCGCGCCCGTGTCCCACATTTGGTACTTCAAGGGTATCCCGTCCCGTATGGGGCTGTTGCTCGATATTTCGCCCCGTTTGTTGGAGCAGGTGTTGTACTTTGCTTCCTACATCGTGACCGATCCGGGCGATACCCCGCTGATGAAGTGTCAGGTGTTGTCGGATAAGGAATATCAGGATTGGTACGAAAAGTACGAAAACGATTTTGAAGCCGGTATGGGTGCGGAATACATCCAGAAACTGCTGGCTGAGATCGACATTGAAGCGCTGTCCAAAGAGCTGAAGGAAGAACTGGAAACCGCCAGCGGTCAAAAGCGCGCCCGTCTGCTCAAGCGTTTGGAAGTGGTGGAATCCTTCCGTCAGTCGGGCAACCGTCCCGAGTGGATGATCCTGAACGTGATTCCGGTCATTCCGCCGGATATCCGCCCGATGGTGCAGTTGGACGGCGGCCGCTTTGCGACCTCCGACTTGAACGATCTGTACCGCCGTGTAATCAACCGTAACAACCGCTTGACGCGTTTGTTGGAACTCGGTGCTCCCGATATCATTGTGCGCAACGAAAAGCGTATGTTGCAAGAAGCGGTGGATGCCCTGATCGATAACGGCCGTCGCGGCCGTCCGGTCACCGGTCCGAACAACCGCCCGCTGAAATCCCTTTCGGATATGCTGAAAGGCAAACAGGGCCGTTTCCGTCAGAACCTGCTCGGTAAGCGCGTTGACTACTCGGGCCGTTCGGTTATCGTTGTCGGCCCCGAACTGAAGATGTATCAATGCGGTCTGCCGAAGGAAATGGCGATCGAACTGTTCAAGCCCTTCGTGATGAAGCGCTTGGTGGAAACCGGTGCATCCGGCAACATCAAGTCCGCCCGTAAGATGGTGGAAAAACTCCGTCCCGAAGTGTGGGATGCGTTGGAAATCGTGATCAAAGATCACCCCGTGATGCTGAACCGTGCACCTACGCTGCACCGTCTGGGTATTCAGGCGTTCGAGCCGGTGCTGGTGGAAGGCCGCGCGATCAAACTGCACCCGTTGGTGTGTACCGCGTTTAATGCCGACTTCGACGGCGACCAGATGGCGGTGCACGTGCCGCTGTCTGCGGAAGCACAGGCGGAAGCACGTTTCCTCATGCTGGCGGCCGGCAACTTGCTGAAGCCCTCCGACGGTAAACCGGTGGCGGTGCCGACGCAGGATATGATCCTCGGTTCGTACTACTTGACCATCTACAAGCCGGGCGAACCCGGCGAAGGCAAGGTGTTCCGTAACGAGGACGAGGCAATGATGGCCTACAGCAACAAGGTCATCGGTCTGCACGCGAAGATCAAGGTGCGCCGCACCATGGAGATCAACGGCGTGATGCAAAGCCGCATGGTGGAAACCACCATCGGCCGTATCATCTTCAACATGCCCATCCCGCAGGATCTCGGGTTTGTGGATCGTTCGGACGACGAAAACAAATTCCTCTACGAGATCGACTTCAAGGTGGGTAAGAAACAACTCTCCAAGATCATTGAAAAGTGCATTAAAGTACACGGTGCCGCCAACACCTCCGAAGTGCTGGATGCCATCAAGTCGCAGGGTTACAAATACTCTACCCGCGGCGCTTTGACCGTGGCGGTATGCGATGCGTCCATCCCGCCGCAGAAGAAGCAGATGGTGGCCGATGCTGAAGCGGAAGTGCTGAAGGTCACCAAATTGTACGAAGAAGGTTTCCTGTCCGACGACGAGCGTTATCGCCGCGTGATCGATGTGTGGAACTCCACCACCGAAGCGGTGTCGCAGGCGTTGCAGGAGAACATGGATCCCTACAACCCGATCTATATGATGTCCGATTCGGGCGCTCGTGGTTCGATCAGCCAGTTGCGTCAGCTCGCCGGTATGCGTGGCCTGATTGCCAACACCTCCGGCCGTACCATCGAAGTTCCGATTCGCGCGAACTATCGTGAAGGTCTGAAGATCCACGAATACTTCATTTCCTCGCGTGGTGCGCGTAAAGGCTTGGCCGATACGGCTCTGCGTACCGCCGACTCGGGTTACCTGACTCGTCGTCTGGTGGACGTTTCGCAGGATGTCATCATTCGCGAAGAAGATTGCGGCACCCACGAAGGCATTGAAGTGTACACCATCAAAGACGGCAAGAACGACATTGAAAAGCTCGACGAGCGTTTGTCCGGCCGTTTCCTGTCGGATGACTTTGTGGATCCCACCACCGGTGAAGTCGTGGTCAGCCGCGACACCATGATGGGTGACAAAGAGATCCGTCGCTTGATCGACGAATATCACGTGGAAAAGATCCGCATCCGTTCGGTGCTGACCTGCCACGCGCGTCACGGTGTGTGCGCACATTGCTACGGTGCCAACTTGGCGACGGTCGATCCCGTGTCGGTCGGCGAAGCGGTGGGCATCATCGCGGCGCAGTCCATCGGTGAACCCGGTACTCAGCTGACGATGCGTACCTTCCACACGGGCGGTGTTGCATCGGCGGAAGATATCACGCAGGGTTTGCCGCGTGTGGAAGAACTGTTTGAAGGTCGCCGTCCGAAACACCTTGCCATTCTGTCCGAAATCGCCGGTACCGTCCGCCTTTCGGAAGAGCGCAAAAAGCGCGTGGTCATTGTGACCGGCAATGAAGAGGGCAACATCGACGAGCGCAGCTATCCCATCCCGTTCGACTTCCGCATCTGCGTGCAGGAAGGCGACTACGTGGAAAAGGGCCAGGCGCTGACCGAAGGCTCCAAGAACCCGCATGACATTCTCGCGATCAACGGCCCCTTGGCGGTGCAGAACTACCTCATCGAGGAAGTGCAGCGCACCTACCGTTTGCAGAGTGTGGATATCAACGATAAACACATCGAAGTTATCGTCAGCCAGATGATGCGCAAGGTGCGCGTGGACGATGCGGGCAGCACCACGTTGCTTGCGGGTGCACTCGCGAACCGTGCGGATGTCGAAGCAGAAAACAAGGCGGTGCAGGCGCGTATCGCGGCAGGCGAAGAAGGCCTGTCCGAAGCCACCTGGACGCCCGTGCTGCTCGGTATCACCAAGGCTTCGCTCGCGACCGACAGCTTCCTCTCTGCCGCCTCCTTCCAGGAAACCACCCGTGTGTTGGCGGATGCCGCCATCAAGGGCAAGGTGGATCCGTTGCTCGGCTTGAAGGAGAACGTCATTATCGGCAAGCTGATTCCGGCCGGTACCGGTATGCAGGTGTACAACAACGTGGATGTGGTGAACACCCACAAGAACGATGACGCCCCCTACGTGGCGGCGTTGCGCAGTATGCTGGAGGACGGCGAAGCGGGAGATACCGCCGATACCGCGGAAGAAAATATTTCCGAAGAGCAAGAATAATGCTTGACAAACCTCGGCAGACTATGCTAAAATATCATACTGTGGATTTATGCGGCCAAACCGCCGAAGCTCAAAAGGCTTCGGCGGCTTGTGGCGCGTAAAGATACAATAAATAAGCAAGGAGGTGTCATCATTGCCCACTTTCAACCAGTTGGTACACACCGGTCGTAAGGACCTGGAGAAGAAGGCGAAGGCCCCTGCTCTTCTGAAGGGTTGGAACTCCAAGAAGCGCGTTGCCATCGATCAGAACTCTCCCCAAAAGCGCGGTGTTTGCACTGCGGTTAAGACGACTACCCCGAAGAAGCCGAACTCGGCTCTGCGTAAAGTCGCCCGTGTCCGTTTGTCCAACGGGATCGAGGTTACGTCCTACATCCCCGGCGAAGGTCACAACCTGCAGGAGCACAGCGTCGTGCTGATCCGCGGCGGTCGTGTCAAGGATCTCCCCGGTGTGCGTTATCACATCGTGCGCGGTACGCTGGATACGCAGGGTGTTGC
>JAZSHJ010000019.1:0-3214 GCA_045533175.1 Acutalibacteraceae bacterium | reverse complement strand
TTTGAAGGCCGCAAGCGCATGGAACAGGCAGAGGCGGGTATCGCTACCCTGCGTGAACATGTGGACAGCCTTATCGTGATCCCGAACGAACGCTTGAAGCAGGTGAGCGAAGTGCGCATCACGCTGAACAACGCGTTCGATATGGCGGACGATGTGTTGCGCCAGGGTGTGCAGAGCATTTCTCAGCTTATCAAGACCAATGCGATGGTCAACTTGGACTTCGCGGATGTTACCCAGATCATGAAGGATGCGGGCTATGCGCACATGGGCGTCGGCCATGCGGAAGGCAAGGAGAAAGCGGAAAACGCGGCGAAGGAAGCCATCGCCAGCCCGTTGCTCGAAACCACCATCGACGGTGCGCACGGTGTAATCATCAACATCACGGCGTCGGCGGATATCGATATGGAAGATGTGGATATCGCATCGTCCATGATTTCCAGCGCGGTGCATCCCGACGCGGTGATCATCTGGGGTGTGGCGCTCGATGAAAAGCTTAACGACGAGATGTACGTCACCGTGATCGCCACGGGCTTTGACGGCACGGCGAGCGAGTCGACAAACGCGTTCGGTGCGGCGGTCGCTTCCTCGGCGGGTGCGGTGGACGATGCCGATCTCATCGACGTGCTGGGCATCTTTGAAAAGAAGAACCACAACTGAACATAACAAAAAGTGCTGTCGCGAAAGCGACGGCGCTTTTTTTATCCTTTCAGTCGAACATGCGGGTTTAAATAAAATGTAAATTTTACCTTGCGGGATATTGCCACCACCGTACGTATATGGTATAATAATTTAAATATAGGTACTTATAAGGGAAAGTGTACACTTTTATAAGGAAAAAGGAGGTGCGGCCGTGATTATTTTAGGGATCGATCCCGGATATGCCATCGTGGGATGGGGTTGCGTGCAGTATGAGCGCGGCCGTTTCACTCCGTTGGCGTTCGGTGCCGTCACCACCCCTGCGGGAATGGATTTTGCGGTGCGGTTGGAATGCATTTACGAACAACTTGGACTGCTGTGTGCCAAATACAAACCCGATGCGGCGGCGGTGGAACGCTTGTATTTTCAGAACAATCAGAAGACGGCGATCGATGTTGCGCAAGCGCGCGGGGTGACGCTGTTGGCGCTGAAAAAAAGCGGCGTTCCCACGTTTGAATACACCCCGTTGCAGGTGAAATCGGCGGTGTGCGGATTCGGCCGTGCACAAAAGCCGCAGGTGATGGAAATGACACGCCGCCTTTTGAGTTTAAAAGAGGTGCCGCACCCCGACGATACGGCGGATGCCTTGGCGGTGGCGATCTGCCACGGGCAAACGGGCGGCACGGCGCTGAAACAGGCGCTGTTACAAAAGAGAATGCAAGGAGGGCAAAGCAAATGATCCATAGTGTGCGCGGAAAACTGATCCATATAGAACCGCGGTTGGCGGTGGTGGAGTGCGGCGGCATCGGCATGGCTTGCCAGATCACCATGAATACCGTCCGCGCACTTCCCGCGCAAGGGGAGGAAGTGATGTTGTATACCATTCTGAATGTGCGGGAAGATGCGATGGAACTGTTCGGCTTTGCCGATACGGCGGAACGGCGGTGCTTTTTGCAACTGACCTCGGTGAACGGGGTGGGGCCGAAAGCGGCGATCGCTATTTTGTCGGAACTGTCGCCCGACAAGTTGGCGCTGGCCATTGCCACGGGGGATCACAAGACCATTACCCGTGCACAGGGCGTGGGGCCGAAACTGGCTCAGCGCGTGGTGTTGGAACTGAAAGATAAAATGACAGCCGTTGCCACGGAAGGGGATGCGGTATTGCCGCAAGGTCCCGTTTCGGCCGCGGGCAACGCCGCCGAAGCGGTAAACGCACTTACCGTGCTTGGTTTTTCCGCATCCGAAGCGTCTGCCGCTGTGGGGCGATTGGATAGTTCACTTGCGGTGAACGAACTGGTGCGTGAAGCGCTGAAAAGTTTGGCACGAAAGGGGTAACGGGACGTGGAGATGGATTATGAAAATCGCATGGTGACTACCGAATACATCCCCGAGGATGAGACCGAAAACTCTCTTCGCCCGCGTGCACTTTCGGAATATATCGGACAGGAAAAGGTCAAGGAAAACCTTTCGGTGTTCATTGACGCTGCAAAACAGCGTGGGGACGTGTTGGATCATGTGCTGTTATACGGCCCTCCGGGATTGGGAAAAACCACCTTGTCGGCCATTATTGCAAACGAGATGGGCGTGAACTTCCGTATCACGTCCGGCCCCGCTTTGGAACGGCCGGGCGATCTTGCGGCTATGCTCACGAACTTGGACGTGGGGGATGTTCTGTTTATTGACGAGATACATCGCCTGCCCCGCACGGTGGAGGAGATATTGTATCCCGCGATGGAGGATTTTGCCATCGACATTATGAACGGAAAAGGGCAGGGGGCGATGTCCATTCACCTGCCGTTGCCGAAATTCACCTTGATCGGGGCGACCACGCGGGCAGGACAACTGTCTGCTCCGCTGCGCGACCGTTTCGGTGTGATCTCTCGCTTGGAGTTATACACCCTCGAAGAACTGGCAAAGATCGTGCGCCGTTCGGCGGGAATTTTGGATATCCCGTGCGATGAGGACGGGGCGCTCGAGATCGCGTCCCGTTGCCGCGGGACACCGCGTATTGCGAACCGCTTGCTCAAGCGTGTGCGAGACTTTGCACAGATATTGAACGGCGGTGTGATCGATGCCGAAGCGGCACGCAAAGCGCTGGACCGTTTGGAGATCGACGAATTGGGACTGGATATGGTGGATCGCCGCATGCTGAAAGCGATGATCGATTATTACAACGGCGGTCCCGTGGGGTTGGATACGCTGGCGGCGGTGATCGGGGAAGAAGCGGTCACCATTGAGGACGTGTATGAACCGTATTTGATGCAGATCGGATTCCTCTCCCGCACACCGCGCGGACGTGTGGTGTTGCCTGCGGCGTATCAACATCTGGACATCCCGCAACCGGGACAGCAGACATTCGGATAAGGAGTTTTAAAGGGTATGGGACGACTCTTCGGCACCGATGGGGTGCGCGGTATGGCAAACACCGCTTTGACCTGTGATATGGCGATGAATATCGGCCGTGCGCTCGGCGCGTCGGTAGCGGAGGGACACCGCCCGTGTGTATTGCTTGGGCGGGATACCCGCCGATCCTCCGTGATGATCGCCGCCCCTGTGGGGGCGGGGGTTTGCTCTGTGG
>JAZSHJ010000041.1:0-7209 GCA_045533175.1 Acutalibacteraceae bacterium | reverse complement strand
GCTCACAGAACGACATGGCTACGATCCGACTTGTGCGCCGCTGGTAACGATCAATTCGTCACGTTCTTCGTTGAAAGAACGGTGCTTTTCGGCCATGTACGCCTTCAAACGGTTGCGCAGGGCGGGATACCCTTCGGTGATGCTGTATTGCAACGCATCAATGGGGCGCTCGCGGAAAATGCGGGCGGAAATATTCGCGATCACTTCGGTGGGGAACGCTTCGGGTGCGGGGTTGCCCGCCGCCAGCGACACCACCGACGGATCGGAGGTAAATTTCAAAATTTCACGAATCGCCGAAGGGGACAGGGTGGCGATACGGTCGGCAAAGGTGTAATTCATGGGACATTCTTCCTTCTTTTTTGATTATCTGAAAAAATATGTTCCAATTATAGCATACTTTGATTGACATTTACAAGTAAAAAATGTAAAATAGCCTATGTGTATAGTGTTTTTTTGCACGAGGAGGCTGTTATTTTTGAATTTACAGGAAAAATTGGCGAACGTAATGTTCCCCAAACCGTTAAAAACCCCTGAGGAGTATGAGGCAATGTATCCCGCCCGCACTTTGGCGGAGGGTGCGCGCGTCACCCGTGTGGCGCCGTCCCCCACGGGCTATCTGCACATCGGCACTTTTTTCTCCGCGTTGATCGACCGCCTGCTTGCGGGGCAAAACGGCGTATTCTATTTTCGTTTGGAGGATACCGACCAAAAGCGCGAGGTGGAAGGCGGCGCGGATAACCTGCTTTCGGGGCTGAACACCTTCGGTCTCACGATCGACGAAGGGTTTGTTGCTCCCGGCACGGTACAAGGGGATTACGGCCCGTATAAGCAAAGCGAGCGTGTGGCGATCTATCACACCTTTGTGAAGGAACTGGTGAAGCAAGGCAACGCCTATCCCTGCTTCTGTACCGAGGAAGCACGTGCCGAAGCACGCACCCGTCAGGAAGCGGCGAAGGCCCGCACGGGGTATTACGGTGAATACGCTCTCTGCCGCAACATCACCACCGAAGAAGCCATTGCCCGTATTGAAGCAGGGGAGAGTTACGTGGTGCGTTTGCGCTCCCCCGGCAGCGAACAAAACCGCATTAAGTTCGATGATTTGTTGCGCGGTACCATCGAAATGCCCGAAAACGATGAAGATCTGGTGTTGCTCAAATCCGACGGTATCCCCACCTATCATTTCGCCCACGCGGTGGACGATCACTTTATGCGTACCACCCACGTGGCGCGCGGGGATGAATGGATTGCGTCGGTGCCCAAGCACCTGCAACTGTTTCGTATGCTCGGATTCAAAGCACCGAAATATCTGCACATCAGCCCCATCATGAAGATGGACGGCGAATCCAAGCGCAAGATCTCGAAACGCAAAGATCCCGAGGCGGCCATGCAGTTTTATGCCGAACAAGGCTATTCCGCCGACAGCGTGCAGGAATATTTGATGACCATCGCCTCCAGCGATTTTGAAGATTGGCGGCGTTGCAACCCCACCGCCCCGCGTGAGCAGTTCCCCTTCAACCCGAAGAAGATGAGTGTGTCGGGTGCGTTGTTCGATATGGATAAGATGACCGACGTGAGCAAAGGGGTTATCAGCCGCATGACGGCCGAGGAAGTGGCTGCGGCGGTGACCGCGTGGGCTAAGCAGTATGATGAAGAATACTATCCCCTGCTTACGGCGGACGAAGCATACACCGTGGGTATCTTTGCCATCGATCGCGGCGGAAACAAACCGCGCAAAGATATGGCGAAGTGGGGCGATGCGAAGGAGTACACAGCCTATTTCTTTGAAGAGTTGTTTGACGGCGCGTTTGAATTGCCCGAAAACATCACACCCGCCGATGCCAAAGCCATTCTTGCGGCGTACGCTCCCGTGTATGACGAAACGCAGGATAAGGCCGCGTGGTTTGATACCATCAAGGCCATTTGTCCCGCGCTTGGCTTCTGCCCCGAAGTGAAGGAATATAAGAAAGATCCCGCCGGCTGGAAGGGCCACGCAGGAGACGTCAGCACCGTGATCCGTTTGGCGGTCACGGGGCGGCGCAACACGCCCGACTTGTGTGCTATTATGCAACTGCTCGGACGTGAGCGTGTGCAACAGCGTTTGGCGGCGGCCGCGGAAAAATTGGGATAAGGAGAGGACATTATGGCAGACGAAATCAAGGTTACCGCAGGCGGTAATTTCATTCACGATATTATCGATGAAGAGCAGCAGCCCGGCGGGCGTACCTACGGGGAAAAGATCCACACCCGTTTCCCGCCCGAACCGAACGGCTATCTGCATATCGGCCACGTGAAGGCGATGTGCATCGACTTCGGCACCGCGGAAAAATACGGCGGTATGTGCAACCTGCGTATGGACGATACCAACCCCGCGAAAGAGGATGAAGAGTACGTCCGTGCCATTCAGGAGGATATCCGCTGGATGGGCTTCGACTGGGAGGATCGTTTCTATTACGCATCCGACTATTTTGAAACCATGTACGATCTGGCGGTGGGGCTGATCAAAAAAGGCCTTGCTTATGTGTGTGAACTGACTCCCGAAGAGATGAGCGCCAATCGCGGCGACCTTACTCATCCCGCTGTCAGCCCGTGGCGTGACCGTCCGATCGAAGAAAGCCTGGATCTGTTCGCACGCATGCGGGCGGGCGAGTTCCCGAACGGCGCGATGACGCTGCGTGCGAAGATCGATCTGGCAAGCGGCAACTTCAACATGCGCGATCCCGCGATCTATCGCATCAATCACGCGGAACACCACCGCCAGGGCAACAAATGGTGCATCTATCCGATGTACGATTACGCCCATCCCATCGAGGATATGATCGAACAGATCAACTATTCGCTGTGTTCGCTCGAATTTGAAAATCACCGCCCGCTGTACAACTGGGTGCGTGACAATGTGGATTACGAAGCGAACAACCGTCAGATCGAATTTGCGCGGCTCGGCATCAACTACACCGTGCTGTCCAAACGTAAACTTCGCAACTTGGTGGAGGAAGGCTACGTGCGCGGGTGGGATGATCCGCGTATGCCCACCTTGTCGGGTTTGCGTCGCCGCGGTTACACCCCCCATGCGGTACGCGATTTCATCGAGCGCGTGGGCGTGGCAAAAGTCCCCAACACGGTGGAAGTGGCGCTTTTGGAAAACTGTCTGCGTGAGGATCTGAATGCGAACGCCGACCGTGCAATGGCGGTGCTTCATCCCGTGAAACTCACCATCACAAACTATCCCGAAGGGGAAAACGAAGCCTTCATGACCGATTTGAACCCCACGGTAGAAAACGGTGGGCAAAAGGCGGTGTCCTTCTCGCGCACTCTGTATATTGAAGCGGACGATTATATGGATGAACCCGTGAAGGGCTATTTCCGTATGTTCCCCGGCAATGAAGTGCGCCTCAAATCCGCCTATGTCGTGAAATGCACCGGTTGTGTGCGTGACGAAGCGGGCAACCTTGTGGAAGTGCTGGCGGAATACGATCCCGAAACCCGCGGCGGCAACACCCCCGACGGGCGCAAAGTGCGCGGCACCATTCATTGGGTGGATGCGGCCACCGCGGTGGATGCGGAAGTGCGGTTGTATAACGCTTTGTTCCTCGATCCCGATCCCGATGCGGCGGACAAGGATTACCTCGCCTGTCTGAACCCCGATTCGCTGGAAGTGCTCACCGGTTGCAAACTGGAACCGGATGTGGCGGCGGCCGCCCCCGAGCACGCGTATCAGTTCATGCGTCTCGGCTACTTCTGCGCCGATAAGGAAAGCACTCCCGAAAAACCGGTGTTCAACCGTTCGGTGTCGTTGAAGGAAAGCTTTAAGAAATAACGAAAAATGCCGGCTCAAACGGGGCGACACCTTAGGGGGTTCTCCCTGAGTGACCGTCCCGAAAGAGCCGACTTTTTATTTGTTTATTATTTTGTTTTTTGTGGGTGCTATGCTACAATAAGCAAAGAATAAAGGAGGAGTGTTTGTTATGAGCATTCAACATATGAATATTATCGGGACCGACCCGTTGCGCCACGACTATTTGCTCCCCGCCCGTGTGGTGTGGGCAAGCGAAGGTGTCCAAAATGCAGAAAATCTGTTGCAAAATGCGGCACGCCAGACCTATGTGGGTTTCGGCGGCGGTATGACGGTTTTTTCCACCTACGAAGGAAAAAAAGCAGCGGTGGTGCTGGATTTCGGCACCGAACTGGCGGGCGGTGTGCGCATCACCTCCCACATGAGTGGCAGCGCAGACGGTGAAGGCGATAAAGAGCGTTCATTTATCGTGCGTTTCGGCGAATCGGTATCCGAAGTGTTGACACCCGTGCCGCAAAAAGGTGCGACGAACGATCACGCTACCCGCGAACACGAAATCAAAGTACCGTGGCTCGGCAGCATTGAAGTGGGACAGACGGGGTTTCGTTTCGTATATTTGGAATTGACACAGGCGGATCAACATTCCGAACTGGTGGCGGTGCAAGGGGTGTTCACCTACCGTGACGTGCCGTATCGCGGCAGTTTTGAATGCAGCGACGAACGGTTGACCGAGATTTTTGACACGTCCGCCTACACCGCGCATTTGTGCATGCAACGATATTTGTGGGACGGCGTGAAGCGTGATCGTCTTATTTGGTTCGGCGATATACATCCCGAAGTGCTTGCGATCCGCACCGTGTTCGGCCATAACGAAGTGGTGGACGATTCTTTGCGCTTTTTGGGCGAAAGCGATCTTCCGCCCCGCTGGCCGAATCACATGGCTACCTATGCTCTGTGGTATATCCGCAGCGTATGGGATTGGTATTTGCATAACGGCGATGAATCTTTGCTTGTGGAATTGAAACCCTTATGGTTTGCACTTTTGAAACAACTTCTCGGCTTGATGCACGAGGAAGGCGCGGTGTTGCGTGTGGAGGAGTTCAGCAACGGCTTCTTCTTTGATTGGCCCACCAAAGAGATGGTGGATGCCTCCAAGGCGGGGACGTATGCGTTGATGGCGATCACGTTGGAAGCAGGTGCACGGTTGTGTCGCCATTGCGGTGAAGAGGAAACGGCTGCCGCATGTGAACACGGCATTCAGCTTTTGCGTAAGGAACAACTGGCGCCCCACGGCATGAAGCAGGTTGCTGCCATGATGAATCTGGCAGGACATATGAGCGATGCCGAAGCGGGTCCGTTCCTCACCGAAAACGGCGGTGCGGGTATGTCCACTTTCCACAGTTATTACATCTTAAAGGCGGTCACCAAATCGGCGGGTATCGAATCCGCCCTCTCGATGCTTCGTGAATATTACGGAGCGATGTTGGATGCGGGTGCCACCACCTTCTGGGAAGATTTTGATCTCGCGTGGGTGCGTCCCGATGCCCGCATTGACCGCGTGCTCGCCGAGGGTGAATACGACATTCACGGCGACAACGGTAAGTTCTGCTACGTCGGGCTTCGTCACTCACTTTGCCACGGCTGGAGTGCAGGCCCCACCGCCTTTTTGGCGGATACGGTGTTGGGTATCGAGATTTTGGAACCCGGTTGTCGCAAAGTGGCGGTGAAGCCGCAACTCGGCAATTTGGAATGGGCGAAAGGCACGTATCCCACCCCCTACGGCGACATCACCGTTTCGGTGACAAAAGAGGGCGTACAGGTTACCGCCCCCGCCGAGGTCGAAATCGTGCGATAAATAACGAAAAGCGCCCGCCGTATGGCTACTTCCCATAAGGATGTTTAAGAGTAACAGACTAAAAATCTGTTACTCTTATTTTTGTGGGCGAACCCCCCCGGCTGTGCCGGGGGTTCAAAAAAGCTTTAGCGGTGAATGGAAAAAGAAAACTCCTTTTGGTAGAATAGAGATGCGGCCTGACAACTGCATCAAAACCAAAAGGAGGTCATTCGAATGACAAATGACAATAATAGTTTAGCACATACTAGTTGGAATTGCAAATACCATATAGTATTTGCGCCCAAGTATCGCAGGAAAATATTTTATGGAGATCACAGAACGGAGATAGGGAAAATCTTGAGAGAGTTGTGTGATTGGAAAGGTGTTACCATCGTAGAAGCAGAAGTATGTGCAGATCACATACATATGTTAGTAGAAATACCGCCAAAGATGTCGGTATCGAGTTTCATGGGGTTTCTCAAGGGGAAGAGTAGTATTCTAATACATGAGAGACATGGGAATCTGAAGTATAAATACGGGAATCGCAGTTTCTGGTGCAGAGGCTACTATGTGGATACCGCAGGGAAAAACACAAGGAAGATTGCAGAGTACATTCAAAACCGGTTGAAAGAAGATGAATTGCACGACCAATTGACACTAAGGGAATATGTAGATCCGTTTACGGGTAGCAAGTAACGATCTCTTCGCAGGTGTCAGGCCGTAAAAAGCGCCTGTAGGCGCTGCTAGTAACAGAGCCTTACAGGCGTTTTTGAAAAGCAACCGGCTACGCCGGTGGATATTTACTTTGGTGGAGCCGGGGCGTAACCATCCATTTTCGCGAGAAAGTAAAGATGACGAGAGAGGGGGGAAGGGTGTCGTATCCGTCTTGGCTACGATTGTCAATCGGTAATTTCGTAAGAAAACGACTCCAAATTGTTTTCATTGCGAAAAGCTATGGCATCATCCAAAGCTTCGTGCATTTTGTAAAGTTCTTCCTTAAATTCTTTGGGCAAGCTACCTTCGCCGCGAATAATAACCTTATTGGCATCGCATTCGCTCCACAGCAAATCCCAAAAGGCATCCCAGTTCTTGCCGTACCATGCGGGAAAGTGGAATGCAACACGGATTCGTTCGTGGAGATCAAACGGAGTTTTACAACCGGTTAAGTCTAATTCGATAATTTTCATATGGCTCTCCTTGTTATACGATTTCATAAAATGTTTCATAATGGTCGTATTGTGGAATTTGCGAGAGGTCAGGTGACCTATCGTGTGGGACAGAACGGGTACGTAGCCGATGTGATCGTTGGCACGCGAAAAAACGGCGCGGCTGTGTTATATGACATAAAAAACATTTACACCACAAAAATAGTGGAGTCGTCTGGAACTTACTATGGCCGGCAAAACGCCCCCAACGTATCACAGACAACATCCACTAACGGCAGTATATCACAACCCGCCGCGGTTGTCAACCCGCAACCCCCTGCTTTGCAGTCAACCGCAACAAATGAAGGAGGAAACGACAATGGCAGAGTATTTGATGGAGACGAAGAACGGCATGCTGGTGTGGGTGCCGGAGGAGAAGG
>JAZSHJ010000085.1:0-11451 GCA_045533175.1 Acutalibacteraceae bacterium | reverse complement strand
ACGGTGGAAGCGGGTTCCTCTGCCGCCGTTGTGGTGGTTACCGCGACAGACGCAGTCGTGGTGGCGGCACCCGGCACGGTGGTCGTTTCCACACGCGGGATGTAACGCTGTAAGGTGTTTTCCTCGGTATCCCAGCAGTACCAACCCACGCTGCCTTGATCGGTAATCGCTTTGAACACAAGGAAATCCGCGCGGGATTCCTGCAGGAAGGTGAAGACGGGGTAATCCACCGCATCCACGGGAAGCGTGCTTGCCACGAGATCCACGGGAGCTTTATCGCTCAGGAAGTGGTATGTAATGCCGTCAAGTTCCAACGGATGGTAGGGATACACGGCATCCGCCGCGGTATCGGCAATAAACCATGCGGGATCGGTGTCCTCGGCGGCGAGGTACAACAACGTGATCGCCCCGTTTTCCGACACGTACGCTTCCATCGAGGCGGCGCCGAACTGCAACGTATCGGCGGTGTAACCTGCGGGAATCGTTGCGGCTTCGGGAGAGGCGGGGCGGTAGCTGATACCGCCCACCGTCAGCGTCGCGTTGGTATCCGGATCCACGGGAGTGCCGGTCGTGGTGGTGGTTGCGCCGCTGTTTGAAGTGGTGGTGGACGGCCGTGATGTGGTGGTCGTCGGCCGCACCGTTGTCGTAGTGGGGCGCCGGGTAGTCGTAGTAGTCGTAGTAGTCGTCGTAGTAGTCGTAGTGGTTGTAGTGGTCGTCGTGGTAGCGGTAGCATTCACGATCATGTTAGCGCCTGCCGCGGGAGTGCCGAGTGAAGCATAGTCCCACGAGATGATTTCAACGGCGCGCACCGTGAACGAGCATTTGCCCGCGGCAATCGCCTTGAAGGTGAGGGGGAACTTCATTGAACCGACCGAAGCGGTGGCGTTGCCCACCAGGTTAACGGTGCCGTCACCGCCGGCGGCGTTGGCACCCGAAACAAATTCCATCACGGCAGGATCGTACAGCACCTGCGCTTGCACCGCGCCCACAGACGAAGCGGTGAACGAGGCGGTCACGGTGACGGTGTCGCCCACCGTGACGGTGTTGGCCGAAAAGGCCACAAACGCGCGTGCGTCCTCGGCCGTGGCGGAAAGCGGCACGGCGAACAGGAAGCACACAAGCAACAGGACGGAAAGTGACGAGGCAAGTTTACGCATGAACAGCACTCCTTTTTATTGTTCAATAACTCGCACGCCCAACAGATGTTGTTGAACGGCAAGCAGATCCACAACCGAAATTCGTTCGTCCCCCGAAATGTCCGCCGCGCTCAGACGCAGATCGGTCAGGGGGCGCACTTGCAGCAGATGTTGTTGCACCTGCAACAGATCCACCACCGAAATTATGCCGTCGCCGCCCGCATCTCCGCGAATGACGATGGGATGGATGGCAAACAGCGTGTCGCCGCGCACTACGTGCAACGCGCAACCCGTGCCGACGTTGCCGCTTCGCAGTTCGCCGCTTTCGTCCACCACAACGAGGGCAGCTTCTTCATCCGAAAGGGTGAAACCTTTAAGAAACTCTTCCACCGATGTGCCGGGTGCCACACCGCGAACGACTTCCTCGATGCGGTACGCTTCGCTTTCCAAGGTGGGTTCTTCCACATCATCTCCCGCTTCGGAGGGGGTGCGGTAGACCGATAACGTATATGTACGCACATCGCCCGAAGCGGCGGTGACGCGGATGTCCACTTTGTTCATCCCGCTTTGCAACAGCACGGCGCCCGCCCCGCTGACGGTGGCGGTATCGCTGTAGGGTGCGGCGTTTACGCGGATGGCGGAAACGGTGGCGGGCACGGTGAGCGTATACGTTGCGGTATAGGTCGAAAACGCGGGGGACAGGGTGTGATCGTTCACCGTGAGGGAGGAAAGCCAGTTGTTGTTCGTTCCCGTAGAGGTGGGCTTTTCGCACGCCTCTTTTGGCATATCCTCATACACGGGAATGCAAAATTCCATGGCGCCCGCCTTTACCTCGTCGGTATACGCGCCCGAAAGGGTGGTCGCTTCCGACGTGGGGGCAAAGATGTTGGTCATGTACTGGTGGCGGTAGTACCCGTTGCCGCCGTCGGTCACGTCAAACTTTTGCAGGTACAACGTGTTTTGCTCGCGATGAATATAGGAACTTCCCAAGATCACCGCCCCGCCGCGCACCGAAAGTTCGGCCGACGTCCACGGCAAGTGATAGGCTGCATTGGTGGTGGCGGCATATCGTGCACCGTTTTGCACGGGCGAAAGGGTGGAGGTGGCGTAAGCGTTGATGTTAAAGACGTTGTAGTATCCCGCATAACCGCCGACGGTGCCGTGGCCAAGTGCATTACCGTGCACCCCCTGCTCTTGTCGTGCGCGGGAGGCGAGGTGGTAGGGGCTGACACCCGTTTCGCGTCCCGCCTGCATGAACCATTCGGCCCAATCGCCCTCTGCCATAAATGTGCCCGCCAAGATGGCACGCACCCCTTCGATGGTGCAGGTGTCAGAATAGGCGAGATTTTCAAATTGAAAAATTGCGGTGGCGGTGAGGGCGTTGCGCGGGTCCAGACAATATGCCACGATCTTACGGTCGGCGGCGATCCATGCGTTGCTGTCTAAACCGGCCCATCGGCCCGTGACGGGATCAAACGCATCCTTTTCGCAGGATTTCCACGAACCGATACTGCTTGCGGGAATCAAGCTGACGCCGAGGGCGCTTTCGGCATCCAGCGCTTCCTTCCACGTGAGCCCCGTGTGTTGGGCGTGGAACACCCAGTAGGGGTATTGCTCGTGCAGTTCACGCAATGCGGCGTGATAACTTTCGGGGAACCCTTCTTCCGTGAGCCACGCATCAAATTCTTCCGCGGTCAGCGGCGGGGGCGGCGGATCTTCGGTATCCGGTTCGGTGGGGGCGGTGGTCGTACCCGTGTTCGTTGTGGTGACGGTGGTTTCGGTCACCTTGCTCGCTTCGGTCGTTTTGGATGCTTCGGTTGTCGTGCTTTTGCCCGAAGTGGCGGTCGAGGTCGGCGCAGTCGTGTTAAGCGTCGTGTTTTTTGTTGCGGCAGTCGCCGAAGCGGATGCGGCGGTGGTGGTTTCGGCGGCGGTAGTTTCTGCCTGTTCCGCCGCGGCGAAAAGCAGGGGAGAACCCAGCGTGGCCAGCAATGCCGCCACAGCGATCCACCCGCCGATCCGACGGGATATCTTCATGCTTTTCGCCTCCTTATCACTATATACATACCATTGTAACACATTGTCGGAAAATGTCAACGGAAAATCTTGGGGCGGACGGTTGACAAGGGGGGCTTCACTTTGTTAAACTGAGGATATACACTACGCTTCGGGGGGTACGTCAGAATGAATTTTAATGTATTTCACACGGGGGATACGGCGGCCGCCGTTGCCCGTGCATTGGCATATTGCCGCCTTCACGGGGAAGACACGTTGGTGTTTCCCAAAGGGGAATATCACATGTTCGCCGAACGGGCGGCGGAACGGGTGCTGTGCATGTCCAATCACGGCGATCCCGGGTTGAAACGCATAGGCTTTCTGTTGGAAGATATGGAGAATTTCACCATCGACGGCGGTGGCAGTACCTTTATTTTTGAGGACGTGATGCAACCCGTCGCGCTGATCGGATGCCGCAACGTCACGTTGCAGAATATGTCCTTCATTTGCCGCCGCACCAAGAATACGATCGCGGATATTGCAGAAGCGGGTGCGGATTGGATGAAGTTGCGGTTGGATGCCGCCGAACCGTGGTTTGTCACCGAAGGGGAACTGATGATCGGCGAGCGATACAACGATCCGCAACGTGTATTCTATTTTGATGAATACGACGGAAAAACAGCGCAACTCGCGGCAGGGCAAGCGGAATACGTGTGCTACTCGCCTGCCGATGGGCGCATTCCGCATTTGACCTATTCCGTAACGGCGGACGGCTGCGTGCGGGTGGAAGGGCTTCGGCGTTCGCTTGCGGCGGGTAACCGTGTGGTGTTGGGAACCGAATCGCGGTGCAACGCCAATATTTTGGCAGAGAACTCGGTGGACACCGTGCTGCGCAACCTGACGCTGTTCAGCGGCATCGGCATGGGACTGATCGCCCAGAACTGCCGCGGGGTGGAACTGGACGGATTCAACACTCGTGTGTTGGAAGGACGACTGTTCAGCCTTAATTCGGATGCGACGCATTTCGTGCATTGTGACGGCCGCATTCACATTCACGATTGTCATTTTGAAGGACAACACGACGACGCCATGAACCTGCACAGCGTATATTTGCGGGTGGTGGAAACACGGGCGAATACCGTTTTGCTCCGTTTCATGCACCCCGAAACGCGGGGAATCGAAATCTTCCGTGCGGGTGACCGTGCCGCGGTGATCGATTCGCGCACCCTTTTGTCCCGCGGAGAGGTGCGGGTGGCCGCCGTGCGCCCGTTGAATGTGGATCATGTTGAACTTACCCTTACCGACGACAGCGATCTGTCCCTTGTGCGGGTGGGGGATTGTTTGCACGAGCCGTCCTATCGTCCCACGGTGGTGTTTGAGCGTTGCACCATGGTGAACAACCGTGCCCGCGGCGTGTTGCTCAGCGGCGGGGCGGATTACACCTTCCGCGATAACGTGTTCTTCACACCCGGTCCGGCCATTCGCTTCGCGTGCGAAGCCGACTATTGGTACGAAACGGGCGGCGGCGAAGCGGTGCTGGCGGAAAACAACCTGTTCCGCGAGTGCGTGTATGCGGGATGGGGAGAATATACCATCGACAGCAACCATCTTCCGCATGATGAGGGGGTATATTTTCGCCGCGCATTGATCCTGCGAAACAACGATTTTTGCGATTGTGCGCATCCGCTGGCGGATCTTTACGGATTTGAAACGGTGTGTTTTGAGGGAAACCGTTTTGAGGGCGGTGCGACACCCGTTGTTCGCTGTGAAAACTGCGGCACAGTCACTTTGCAAGCAGAGATCACGCGGGCATAAGTTGTGCCGAAAACTGGTAAAACTCACCGATAACCGATCGGTTTTTTGGAATTTTTGGACAAAAAAGACCGCCTTGCATCTTGACAATCGCCATATAAGGGTGTAATATATACCTTGGGTATATCTTACCATGATGGGCGGTGCTGTCATCGGTATGAGCATATTCGAGCAACACAAGTTTGTGGTGCTTTCGTACGTATAAACATATTACCGAATTTGTATTCAGGAGGTGCAAGGTTTCATGGATATGAACATGATTTGGATGATCGTATCCGGTGTCGGCGGCTTGGCCGTCGGCTCCGTCACAGCGGCTGTCATCGCGTTCAAAAGCGGTGTGCAAAGTCGCAAGCGTACAGCGGAAGCCCTGATCGGTTCGGCCGAGCAGGAATCCGAACGCATTATCAAAGAAGCCAACCTCACAGCGGAAGCAAAGAAGAAAGAGGCTGTGTTGGAGGCTAAGGACGAAGTGCATCGTCTGCGCAGCGAAGCGGAACACGAGATGAAGGAACGCCGCAAGGATATTCAGCGGCAGGAAAACCGTTTGCAGCAGAAGGAAGAGGCACTCGACCGCAAGATCGAGAATTACGAAAAGAAGGAGGAGCAGATCGCCGCGCGCACAAAGGAAGTGGAAGCGCGCCTTGAGGATGTGGAAAATATCAAACGAAGCCAGTTCGAAATGTTGGAGCGTATTTCCGGCTACACCGCCGAACAGGCCAAAGAATATCTGCTCAACACCCTCACCGATGAGTTGACACACGAAAAAGCGTTACGTATCGCGGACATCGAAGCACAGTTGAAGGACGAAGCGGACAGTCGTGCGCGCAACATGATCTCTCATGCCATTCAGCGCGTGGCGGCGGATCAGGTGACCGAAGCCACCGTTTCGGTGGTGCCGTTGCCGAACGACGAAATGAAGGGCCGTATCATCGGTCGTGAAGGCCGCAACATCCGTGCGATCGAAACCCTTACGGGTTGCGATCTCATCATTGACGATACGCCCGAAGCCATCACGCTGTCTTGCTTTGATCCGGTGCGCCGTGAAATTGCGCGTCTGTCGCTCGAGCGCTTGATCTCGGATGGTCGCATTCATCCCGCCCGCAGCGAGGAAATGGTGGACAAATCTCGCCGTGAGGTGGAAGCCACCATCAAGTCCGAAGGCGAACGCGCGGTATTGGAAACCGGCTTGCACGGCATTCATCCCGAAGTGATGCGTCTGCTCGGCCGTCTGCGTTATCGCACCAGTTACGGCCAGAACGTGCTGAACCACTCGATGGAAGTGGCTTTCCTCGCGGGCATTATGGCAAGCGAGTTGGGCATTGATCCTGCGGTGGCGCGCCGCGCAGGTCTGCTTCACGACATCGGCAAAGCGGTGGACCACGAGATCGAAGGCTCGCACGTGGAGATCGGTGTGGATATCGCCCGCAAGTACAAAGAAAGCGAAGCGGTGGTGCATGCCATTCAGGCACACCACGGCGACGTGGAAGCCGCGACCATCGTGGCGTGCTTGGTGCAGGCGGCGGATGCGATTTCCGCAGCTCGTCCGGGTGCCCGCCGCGAGAATTTGGAAAATTACATCAAGCGTTTGGAAAAGCTGGAAGAACTCGCAAACGAGTTCAACGGCGTGGAGCGTTCTTTTGCCATTCAGGCGGGCCGCGAAGTGCGTATTCTGGTGAAGCCGGACGTGATCAGCGACGATCAGATGACCTTGCTTGCGCGTGATATTGCGCAGAAGATCGAGGATAACATGGATTATCCCGGTCAGATCAAGGTCAACCTCATCCGCGAAAACCGCGCGGTAGATTACGCGAAATAAACCAAAACGGCGGGCGCGGATATTCCGCGCCCGCTTTATTCACGGAGAGGAAGCGTATGCAATGAATATTTTGTGCGTGGGTGACGTGGTGGGCACACGCGGGTGCGAACACCTGCGGCGGGTACTTCCCGCACTCAAACGGCAATATGCGGTGGATGTATGCATTGTCAACGGCGAAAACGCCGCCGACGGCAACGGCATCACCCCCGCGGCGGCTAAATCGCTGAAGAACAGCGGGGCGGATGTTATCACGGGCGGCAACCACACCTTCCGCCGTTATGAGTTTTATCCGCTTTTGGAGGAAGAGCCGTGGCTGTTGCGTCCCGCAAATTATCCCGCCACCGCCCCCGGTGCGGGTGTGTACACGGTGGATCGCGGACGGTATCAAGTGACGGTAATCAATTTGATCGGCACCGCTTTTATGGAGCCGATGGCCTGTCCGTTCGATACGCTCGACGCCCTGCTTCGTGAAGCGGGCAATCCGAAATTCTGCGTGGTAGACTTCCACGCGGAGGCCACAGCGGAGAAAAAGGCGTTGGCCTATTACGCAGACGGACGGGTATCCGCTTTGTTTGGCACACATACCCACGTGCCCACGGCGGATGAACAGATCTTGCCCGCCGGCACGGGGTACATCACCGATGTGGGTATGACCGGCCCTGTGGAATCGGTGCTGGGCATTAAACCCGAACTCTCCATTGCCAAAATGCACGGCAAACTTCCCGTGCGGTTTGCGGCGGCGGAAGGAACGTGTGAATTGCAGGCGGTGCTGTTCACGTTGGACGATAAGACCGGCCGCACCACCGCGGTACAGCGACTGGCGGTACGATAAACAAGAAAAAAGGCGGCTGTGACTTCGGTCACGGCCGTCTTTTTGTATAAGCAAAACTACGTGTCAGACGCGTGATTCGGTAAAGCCTGCGGTGATGAGGGAGAGTGACCCCACACCCCTCCCGAACGGCCAAAGGGTCTGCCTGCCCCTTCGGAATCCCGTCAATGTGTGTGGCAATCTGCTGTTTTCTGCCACACGAATCGCAAGTGACATCACATCCAGCATCTCCTGTAACCACCCCTTGTCAGGAGATCTGTCGAGCGTGGCGAGGAACAAAGGGCGTTGCCGCATAAGAAAAGCCACCCGTTTTACGGGTGGCTTTTCATCGTTATTCGTCGTCTTTGGTTTTGCGCTTTTTGTCCTCGTCATCGTCATCCTCTTCGGGGGGGAGGGGCGCCACTTCAATGTGCACGCGGTCGATTGCGCGATCGTCCATCGCCATAACGGTGAGAGTCAAGCGATCGTATTCCACCACGGGATGTTCATCCTCTTCGGGGATGCGGCCCAGTTGATCCAACATAAAGCCGGCCAGCGTTTCGTAGTCGCCTTCGGGCAACTCCACACCGAGCAGTTCGGTGACTTCTTCGATGGAGCAGAAACCGTCCACATCAAAGACGTTTTCGTCCAGCTGGGTGATCTCTTCTTCTTCGTTGTCGTATTCGTCCTGCATATTGCCCACGATGGATTCCAGCAGGTCTTCCACCGTCACAATACCCGCAAAACCACCGTATTCATCCACCACACAAGCGAGCTGAATGTGCTTTTCGGTCATTTCGGCAAACAGCGCGCCGCCGCGCTTGGTGCCGGGAGTAAAGAAGGTGGGGCGCACGAAATCGCGAAGCGAGAGCATCTCGGGAATCAACTTGCCCACGTAGGGAAGAAGATCTTTCATGTACAACACGCCGATGGTGTGGTCGATATCCTCTTCGTAGATCGGCAAGCGGGAATAGCCCGTTTCCACGCCGATGGCAAGGGCATCTTCAATGGAGGTGTTCACTTCCAATGCTTCCACGTCCACGCGAGGTGTCATGATCTCTTCGGCGATGATGTCATCAAACTCAAAGATGTTGTTGATCATCTCTTTTTGCGTTTCTTCAATAACGCCTTTTTCTTCGCCCACGTCCACCAACATACGGATCTCTTCTTCGGTGACATGCTCTTCATCGGCGTGGGGATCCATGCCGAACAGCCGCACGATCAGGTTGGTGGAAACCGACAGCAACCACACAAGCGGACGCGTCAGCTTGGCGATCACCCGCAAAACGCCCACCGTCGCAAATGCGATCGGTTCAGCCTTCTGCATGGCAATGCGCTTGGGCACCAGTTCGCCCAGCACCAACGAGAAGAAGGACACAAGCAGGGTGACCACCACCAACGCGACGGTTTCCACCACCGCGGCATAGGGTGCGGCACCTCTGACAAGACCGATGAACCAGTCGGCCAGCGGTTCGGACAAGGTGTTGGCGGCCGAAGCAGAAGTCAAGAACCCTGCAAAAGTGATGCCCACCTGAATGGTGGCCAGGAAATGAGAGGAATCAGCCGTCAACTTCAGCACTTTTTTTGCTTTCTTGTGGCCGTCTTCCGCCATTTTTTGGATTTTGTTATCGTTGAGTGTAATGATGGCCATTTCGGATGCCGCAAAGAATGCGTTGATCAAAATCAGCACAAGCAGCAACACGAAATGCAGAAGCAAAGCTCCCGTAGGCCCGGGGTCATCCATGATAATTGGAACTCCTTTTCAATTAGATATTTAAGAATGCCGCAAAGGACATTGCTTACTTGGATACGATCTGCTCTTTGCCGCCCATGTAGGGTTGCAGAGCTTTCGGAATGCGCAGGGTATAACGCTCGCCGTCGAACGACAGGTTGTTTTCGAGCAACGCAATGAGCATGCGCGGGGGCGCCACCACCGTGTTGTTCAGCGTGTGGGCCAGATATTTCTGCCCGTCTGCACCCTTCACACGAATGCCCAAACGGCGCGCTTGCGCGTCGCCCAGATTCGAGCAAGAGCAAACCTCAAAATATTTCTGCTGTTTCGGCGACCACGCCTCCACGTCGTAGGATTTGACTTTCAAGTCTGCCAAGTCGCCCGAGCAGCATTCCAGCGTGCGCACGGGGATATCCAGCGAACGGAACAGCTCCACGCTGTAACTCCACATTTTGTGGAACCAATCCATGCTCTCTTCGGGACGGCAGATGACGATCATCTCCTGTTTCTCGGACTGATGGTTACGGTAGATGCCACGCTCTTCAATGCCGTGAGCACCCTTTTCTTTACGGAAACAGGGAGAATAACTTGTCAAGGTCAGCGGCAAGGTGTCTTCGGGAGTGATGGTGTCGATGAATTTGCCGATCATGGAGTGCTCGCTCGTACCGATGAGGTAGAGGTCTTCGCCTTCGATCTTGTACATCATGGCATCCATCTCTTCAAAACTCATCACGCCGGACACCACATTGCTGCGGATCATAAACGGCGGAATGCAATAAGTGAAGCCTTTGTCGATCATAAAATCGCGGGCATAGGACAACACCGCGCTGTGCAAGCGGGCGACATCCCCCATCAAATAGTAGAACCCTTCGCCCGCCACGCGGCCCGCAGCTTCTTTATCGATGCCGTTGAACAGCGCCATAATGTCGGTGTGATAGGGAATCTCGAAATTCGGCACCGTTTTTTCGCCGAAGCATTCCACTTCCACGTTTTCTTCATCGTTCTTACCGATCGGCACCGAGGGATCAATGATGTTCGGGATCTTCATCAGCGAGGCGGTGAGTTTTTCTTCCAACGCGGTTTCCTGTGCTTCCAGAGCCTTCAATTCTTCCGCCTGTTCGTTCACCAAACGCTTTTTTTCTTCCGCTTCTTCGCGCTTGCCCTGTGCCATCAAGCCGCCGATCTCTTTGCTCACGCGGTTACGGTTGGCGCGCAGTTCGTTTGCGCGGGTGTTGGCGGCACGCTTTTCATCATACAGCGCGCACACTTCATCCACCAGCGGCAACTTTGCTTCCTTGAATTTTTTGCGGATGTTTTCCTTCACCAATTCGGGATTTTCCCGTACAAATTTGATGTCCAACATAGGGGTAACGCCGTCCTTTCACAATGCGGGTACATATATACAGAATGCAGTATAGCGTATTTTTCTTAAAAAGTCAAACAAAATTGCACAGTTATTTTCTGCGTTTCTAAAAATTCCCCCAATTTTTAAATATTTCCGCCGAAAAACGTGTTTTCACCCTTTACAATCGCGGGCGTTTATGCTATTATACACTGTGGTGTACCTTGTAAAACGGGTGCGCAAAGTTTGTATTACTTTATCCTTAAAGGAGGACATACCAAAATGGCAAGAAAATTCAAGTCCATGGACGGTAACACCGCGGCCGCGCATGTATCCTATGCGTTCACCGAAGTGGCGGGCATTTACCCGATCACCCCGTCCAGCCCGATGGCTGACTATGTTGACCAATGGTCGGCAAGCGGTCTGAAGAACATTTTCGGCACCACCGTTAAGGTGGCGGAGATGCAGTCGGAGGCGGGCGCTTCCGGTACGGTGCACGGTTCGCTCGCGGCCGGCGCTATGACCACGACCTACACCGCGTCGCAAGGTCTGCTCTTGATGATCCCGAACATGTACAAGATCGCGGGTGAATTGCTGCCCTGCGTGTTCCACGTGTCGGCTCGTTGCGTGGCGTCCCATGCGTTGAACATCTTCGGCGATCACTCCGACGTGTATGCCTGCCGTCAGACCGGTTTTGCCATGATGGCGGAAACCAACACCCAGGAAGTGATGGATCTGGGTGCTGTGGCACACTTGGCTTCCATCGAAAGCCGCGTGCCGTTCCTGAACTTCTTTGACGGTTTCCGTACCTCT
>JAZSHJ010000105.1:0-18807 GCA_045533175.1 Acutalibacteraceae bacterium | reverse complement strand
CCTATCAACAGCGGTACAGCGATCAACCCGCCGCCCGCACCAAACAAGCCGTTGGCCGTGCCCGCGGCCGCTCCCACAAGCAGCAGTTTGCCGATGTCGCGGGCGGCTGTTTTTTTGTTTTCCACAACACACCACTCCTTTTTCAACTCTAGTATGCGCGAAAATCGGTGTTTGAAAAAAGGGAAAAGCATGCGATTTTGGAAGAAATTTCGCGGAATGTTTCTAAATTCGCGACACACACTACCCTTGCAAACACGGTTGCACAACAAGGCGGCCAAATGCCGCAGTAAGATAGGAGAAAGTTGTCATGTCGAAGAACAAGTCTGTTGTTCCCGAGGCGCGCGAAGGCCTCAACCGTTTCAAGATGGAAGCCGCAAACGAAGTGGGCGTGAACCTGAAGCAGGGTTACAACGGTGACCTGACTGCGAAGCAGGCGGGCTCCATCGGCGGCCAGATGGTCAAAAAGATGATCGAGCAGTACGAGAATGGCCTGAAATAAGTCGATTTTCTGCTGCAAGCGGTCGGGGCAAAACGCCCCGACCGCTTTTTCAAAAAAATCCAAAAAAATCACGAATGACCACTTGACAAACGGGAAAAATGTGTTATAATCACTTATGCTAAATATTGCGGAATGGTGTAATGGTAGCACTACAGTCTCTGAATCTGTCTGTTGGGGTTCGAGTCCCTGTTCCGCAGCCAAAACAAAAAGAGTCATCTAAAGGATGGCTCTTTTTGTTTTCCTCTTACAGGGACTCGAACCAGGAATGGGAGCGAACATCGCGCAAAGCGCGATAAGGAGCGACAGAGAAACAGTCCGGTGGACTGTTTCGACATTCCTACAACCGAGCGACAGCGAGGGCGAACAAACGCAATCAATCTCTCCACCACAGAGGGACCTCTTACAGGGGCTCGAACCACGAAAGGGAGCGAAGCCGAAGGCAAGCGACAAAGCAACAGTCCGCTTCTGCTCTTTTGGGAGAACGGATGAAATCCGTTCTCGGGGACATTGCTAAAACAACTTTGACCAACCGTTTCTTTGGGCAATGTCCTTTCGTCCAAACGAGCGACAGCGAGTACGACAAAGTCCCTGTTCCGCAGCCAAAAAGAAGAGATCCCCTTTGGGGTATCTCTTCTTTTTTGTTTCAGGGACTCGAACCATACTCACCTTGCTTTTCCCATCCGTTTGTGATACAATACAACCATCTTGTCCACAGGAGGTGCGCCATGGCCACGCTGAAAACCTTCAACGAAGTATTCGCCGTTATGCAGGCGAGTTTTCCGCCGGATGAACGTCGCCCGCGCGAAGAACAACTCGCCTTGCTTTCGGATGCACGCTATCGCCTCCACACTACGGAAGACAACGGATCCGTTGTGGCGTTCGCCGCCACGTGGGAATTTGCCGACTTTTTGTTTGTGGAACATCTGGCGGTGGCCGCATCCCACCGCAACCGCGGGCTGGGTGCCGACATGCTTGCCCGCTTGCAGGCAGAAAGCGATCGGCGCTTGTGTTTGGAAGTGGAGTTACCCGAAGGCGACCTTGCGCGGCGGCGCATCGGCTTTTACGAGCGAAACGGCTTCACCTTCAATCCGTACCCCTACACTCAGCCGCCCATTTCCAAAGGGCGTGCACCGGTACCGCTTCGGCTGATGTCCACGGGTGGCGCACTCACCGCGGCAGAATTTACATCCGTGCGGGATACGTTGTATCGGGAAGTTTATCGTGTATAAAGAAGGACGCTTTCTTCCGAAAGCGTCCTTCTTTTATATATGCTTGTGTCCGTGCTTTTGCGGGACGAAACAGAGAAGCGAGATCAAAAGATAATACGGCACATCCAGCAGCGCTTCCCCCGCCACGCCTTTGAAAAAGTTGAAGGCGACCACCAGCGGATACTGGTGCAGTTCGGTAGCAACGATGCATTTAACGATTTCAAACACCAGCGTTTCGGCGAAACAACACAGAAGCAAACGCATACAATACAGCGGATACCGCCGCGCCATGCGCCCGTGCGGATGGCCGAGCTTCCCCGCAAACAAAACGAACAAGAACAGCGAGAACAACACCGATTCCACCGCCGCTTCGACGGCAGACAGCACCTCTACCGCACCGAGCGAGGCAAAGATGAGGGAGTAGCACGACACCGCCACGGTGTAGAGCTTCACCCCAAACAGCACGAAATCCGGAAACAGGAGATATATGTATTTTACCCGCAGAGCGAGAAGAATCGCCATGGCTGTGTAGACAGCCACGCAGATAAGACTTATCTCGGACAACGAGAAAGTCACGTGCAACGCGCGGGCTTCATACGTTACCACCGCGCCGGCAAGCACCTTTTCCACCGCCAGAAACACAAACATCCACACCGTCCACAACCACAACCGATGCTGGCGTTTCGTATCGTGAAACAAGGCGGTCAGCTTTGAATGGATCATAGGGTTCCCCCTCTTAACGCAGATAAAACGTAAAATGAAACGGCGCTTTTTCCACACGGTATTGCGGCAAAAGTTCGGGCCCGCAACTGTTGGAACCCACACCCGCCACTTTATAATCCACACGCAGGTTGGTAAACCCGTTCTTTTCAAGTTCATCCCAATGTTGTGCGGCGGTGAGTGCTGCGGCGGTGTATTCCGACACGTTGAACTCAAAGCGATCGCCCAACACCGTGAGCCCGCAATCCATGTCCAACCGCTTGGCGCGGGTGTGGTTGCCGTGCTCTTGCGGCAGGATATAGGGCACATATTCTGCCGCAGCGGACGAACGATAGACGCCCATCTTGGCGTGATAATGCATATCGCAATAGTTTTCACCTTCGCCCATACCGAAATAGGTGAACCCGTCGTTTTCGGCGGCGAGGGTAAACTCGAATCCCAAACGCGGCAGATAGGGCGAAGACAAACGACCGTCCACGTTTCCTTCCAACGCCACCTTCACCGTACCGTCTGCACCGAAGGTGTACACCGCGGTGTAATGCAGGAACGGCTCACGTGCCACAGCCGCGAGCGAACCTTTCACCGTCACCACGCCGTTTTCGGCGGTCACGTTGTACGTCTTGTGGAACACGCGATTCAAATTGTCCGAATCGCCGATGCCCCATCGATGGCGAATGTTGCGATCGTTATCGGTCGGGGCGCGCCACACCGACAACCGCACAGGCGCCGCCAGCAATTCACGCCCTTCTTTTTGAATGGAAACGATCCCGCCCGCGCATTTTGAGAAGGTGTAGTCCGCCGCCGCGGTGTGTACCCGCAAAAGATCGCCTTCCCCACAAATGACGGCGGGCGTTTCCACTTGAACAGCAGGCGCTTTTTCCGATACGGTATATTGCTCGAATCCGCGTTCACAGTCACCGTCCAACTGATACAAATTCAGATACACGCCGTATTCGTGCGGCAGATCCACCGCAAACGGCAGATCCACCCGCACCGTTTCGTGCGGAGCGACGGTGACGGGCAACACCGTTTCGGCCACCGTGTTTCCGTCGACCGTGAGTACCAGACGGAAGGTGTAATTCGCAAGGTCGGTGAAATCGTAACGGTTGGTAATAAACAACGCCCCATCTTTGTATTCACCCTTGAAATTCTGATAACAGTATTTCGCATTGAGCGAACCCGCTTTAAACGTGCGATCGTGGAACACCAACCCGTCGCTGCAGAAATTGCCGTCGTGGGTGAGTTCCCCAAAATCGCCGCCGTAACGCGGCACGCCGTCCACCAAAACGGTGTGATCGGCCCATTCCCAGATACATCCGCCGATAAACTGGGGATGCTCATACATCAATTCCACGTAATCGTGCACATCGCCCGGGCCGTTGCCCATCGCGTGGGAATATTCACACAAAAAGATCGGCTGGGTATTTTCGTGGTTCACCAGTCGGTGGCGCAACTCATCGGTGGATGCATACATCCGCGAATACACGTCCGTCCCTTCAAACAGCCCCATGGCCGAAGCGCTTTCGTAATGCACGGGACGGGTGTTGTCGCGGTTGTGAATCCAATCCGCCATGGCACGCTGGTTTTCGCCGTAACCGCTTTCGTTGCCGAGCGACCACATAACGATGCAGGGGTGGTTTTTGTCCCGTTCCACCATGCGCACCGCACGTTCCACGTACGCATCCCGCCATACGGGGATCCGATTGATCCAATCCTGCGGATTCTTATCTTGATCCCATCCCGCACCGGGGAAACGGCTCACAAACCCGTGGGTTTCGATATCCGCTTCGTCGATCACATAAAAGCCCAGTTCATCACACAACGAAAGGAAGTGCGGCGTGGGCGGATAGTGGGAGGTGCGGATGGTATTGATGTTCAGTTCCTTCATGCGGAAAAGATCGTTTAAAAGATCTTCATCCGACATGGCAAAGCCCTTTTCGGGGTGGGTGTCGTGGTGGTTGACACCTTTGAGTTTCACCGCCACGCCGTTGACAAGCAATTCTTTCTTATCCGATATGACGATCTCGCGCATACCCACTTTGATGGGGATGTATTCGGTGTTGCCGCGTACCACTACGGTGTAGAGATACGGATGTTCCGCGTTCCACAAAACGGGGGTAGACAGGTCGGCCACCGCGCCGTCGGCATCGTATATCTCGTAATTCTCGGCCGACACGTAAATACGGGTGCCATCAGCAGATACATCGATATCCCGCAGATGCCCTTCCTCACGCGAGAGGAGATACACGTCGCGGAAAATGCCGTTCATGCGGAAACAATCCTGATCTTCCAAATAACTGCCGCTGCACCATTTGCGCACGTGGGCCACCAGTTCGTTTTCGCCCGCCTTCACGTAGGGGGTAAGATCAAACTCCGCGGGAATGTGCGAACCTTGGCTGTATCCCACGTACCGCCCGTTCACATACAGCGAAAGGGCGGAACACACCCCTTCAAACACCACGAAGGTTTCCCGTGCCGTCCACGCCGCATCCAGCGAAAACACGGTGCGATACACTCCCACAGGGTTTTCATCCGGCACATACGGCGGATCGACGGGATAGGGATAGTTTACGTTGGTGTAATACGGCTTTTCATACCCGTGCAACTGCCAGCAGGAAGGAACGGGAATGCGTTTCCATTCCTCAATCACGGGGGGCAGATCGATATCGCGGGAAAAAAAGCGGAAATCCCATTCGCCGTTCAGCAAACGGTAATACGCGGAGGCGGCGCGATCGCCCGCCAGCGCCTTTTCCAAACTGTCGTACGGAATATAGTGTGCACGCGGATCTTCACGGTTTTCCTGCAAAAAGGTCGGATCTTCGTAAAAACGCATAGAAAGCACTCCTCTTTTACACACAAACTACACTTTTCAATATATCATTTTTCGCACCGTATTTCAACTGTTTTTTCGTGTTAAAAACGCGAAAAAGCGGCAGGAAACCTGCCGCTTTTTTGGGTTTTACCGATCTTCCTGTGCACGGATCACGGTTTTATAATACTCCACCGCAGCGGGTAAACAACCGCTTTCGATGTTTTCGTTCAATCCGTGCATGCCCTTCATCTGTTCGGGCCCGTAGTTCACAGGCGAAAACCGCACGCAACTGTCGCACACTTCGCCATAAAAACGGGCGTCGGTCGCACCTGTCACCACATAGGGCAACACACCCACACCGGGGAAGCATTGGTGAATCGCTTCACGCGTAATGGCAAAGGCTTCGCCGTTTAGATCCAGCGACGCGGAAGGATACCCGCGATACACCACTTCGGTTTCAACACCGTATTTTGCCGCCATATCGGTGATGATCTTCAAACTTTCGTCGGTGGGCTGATGCGGAATAAACCGCATGTTGGCACACACCGTGGCCTCCGTCGGCAACACATTGTAGCCTTCCGAACCGCTTTGCATGGTGAAGGCAATGGTGGTGCTGAGCATGGCCGCCGCTTGTGAACTGATCAGCGGCATCACGCGCTTGAGCAACGGACGGAAAAACCACAGGTTGGCCATCACGAGCCGCAGGCCAAAGTTGCCGCAATAGGGCGCGATATTGCCGAACATCGCATTGACGGCGGGTGAAAATGCCGCTTTGAACGGCGATTTCTTTTCCACCGCGGCCACGAATTTGGCAAGGCGCGGAATGGGGGTGCCGCGGGCGGGCGCACTCGCGTGGCCGCCACTCGAACGGGCGGTAAATTTTACGTCGCCGTACCCTTTTTCAAAAATGCCCACCGCGGCGAAATGTCCTTTCACACCCACCACGGGATCCTGCACGATACTGCCGCCTTCGTCACACAGCATGAACAGATGCACCCCGTGTTCTTTCAGCCATGCCACCAGTTTGGGCGAACCGTCGCCGCCGATCTCTTCGGTACAACTGCTGGTGAGATACACGTCACACGCGGGGGTATACCCATCGGCCAACAGTTCTTCTGCCGCCTGCAAAAACGCCATCAAACTGCATTTGGTATCTGCCGCACCGCGCCCCCACACTTTACCTTCGGCTACCGTGCCGGAAAAAGGCGGGTACTTCCATTCCGACGCATCCCCTGCCTCCACCACATCCATGTGGCTGAGCAACAAAATGGGCTCTTTGTCGCTTTTGCCCTTCCACTTGAGCATCAAACTACCGTCGATCTCCACCTCTTCGGCGGCGGCAAACACGCGGGGAAACAGTTCCCGCAACAACCCGTGAAACGCACGGAACTTTTCGATTTCGGTTTGTCCGCGGCGGGAAATGGTTTCCACCTGCACCATGCGGGAAAGTTTTTCGGCGTATTCCGCCACCCGCACCGTATCGTCCGACAAGGCGTATTCCGTCTTTTTACGCGGCAAAAGCAAGGTGCGCACCACCGCCGCCGACAGCAACAGCAGAAGCACTCCCGCCGCGCCGCCCAGCACCATCCAAACGTATTGCATCGGTTATTCCTCCTCAGCCTTGGGGGCGTTTTCCTTCGCACGGCGGAACAGCACCCACGCGTGGCCGATGGCGATCGCACCGCTGAGCAACATTAAGAATCCGACGCTTGAAATGAGGGACGGCACACAAACAAACAGCACCGTCATAAGCAACAGCGGAATCGCCACGATGCGTTTTTCGCGGCGGAAATACTTATAGGCCATCGCACCGAACAGCGCCGGCACCACGTTGTTAAACGCGGGTTGCAACACGGGCGCGCTCAAAATAGGCTGCAAGGGAATGAGCAACATCACCCCCACCGCGATCACCGCGGTGGTGACCAACGCCGACGTGGCAATGGATAGGGTGGATACGATCTCGTTTTCGGTGGTGCCCGCTTCGGTACCCACAATGTCGCGCGCGTTGAGCGCACAGGGAATCTTCATGTTAATAAGGTTGCCCGTGAGAAAGGCAAGGTAACTGCCGCCCGCACCAAGCATGGGAGTATACACCAAAAACTCCACGATACAACTCGGAATGTAAATAATACCGATCTGCAAAAAACCTTTGGCAAAGGCGGAAAGATTCGGCATTCCGCCGAGAGTGATACCCATGGCAAACGGAGATGCCAGCATCAAAATAATACCGATGAGCGATCCGATGCGCCCGAACAGGTGGGTGCGCGCGTTATATTGCTCCAAATAGGTTTGTCTGTCCTGCACTTTCATCCTTCACCCCTCCTTAAAACACAATGTCGCAAACCACCGCGGCGGCCATGCCGATCAGCATACTGCCCGCAATGGAGAAGTTGTCCAACCACAGCACCTTCTTCTTTTCGGAAAAGAAGGTGAATACCGCCATCGCCACAGCGGCAAACGCCACCGTTACCAACGGCAGATAGTTCCCCGTCACCGCAAATGCGCCCTTTTGTATTTGAAAAAGGCCGCCGACGTAACTGCCGAGATAGGCGGTGATAAGACCGATGAACATCGCGTTCATCGCCGCGTCGCCGAAACTTTTTCCGCCCGATTTTTGGGACGAACCCCGTTGCAGACGGCTGCAATATTTCCTACCGAACAGCGTCATGCACACGACACCCCAAATGATGCCCATGGCCATCAACAAGGCAATGGTGGAAAAGGCAGAAGCGGTCATCTGTGCGGCATCCAACCCCGCAAGGCCGGTGCTTTTCGCGGCAATATCCGCCACGCTGGCTTCATAGTGCAACGCACCGACCACCGATAACCGCATCCACGGCAACGGCACACCGAGCGATCCCGACAGCGCGATAACGCCAAGCAGAATGCTCACACTCGGCAACAGCGAAAAGGTGGCGCTGGCGGTCACCGCACGCCGCAATTGCTTTTTATCCATGCCGATGGCCACTCCTGCACGCCACGCCCGTACCATAAAGAAGATGCTGAACGCAAGAACGAACAGAATGACCGTGCCGCTGATGAGATACATCGGCAGGCTGTTCAGTTTTTGTAACATATCATTAGACTCCCTTTTATACAATTTCCTACATTGTAGCACATCTTACGCCTCGTTGCAATCGCTTTTGCAGATTTTGCAATTGACATTTCCCCGACGCTGTGAAATAATAAAACAAAGACGGTGTCGTGAAAGGATGATCGGCTGTGTTTGTGCATCGTGAGGCAACGCAAGTGTCACCCAACGTGTTTCGTATCACGGTATGGAATGGTGAAAAGCAGGAAAATCCCTCCTTTTTTATCGTGAATCCCGCACCCGACATAACGTTTTCGGGCACGTGTGATTGCCAAAGGGACGAAACCGGCCTTTTTGGCTTTTCGCTGAACGGGCGGGAGGTGTTGCGAGAGGTCGCCACACCGTTTACGCTGGGATTTCGCATATCTCCCACCGACGCGATCTACGGGCTCGGCCTGCATCAAAAAACTGCGTTTAACCGCCGCGGCACGGTGTGCCAGATGTTGCAAAACAACGGACTTTCCACCGCCGTACCGTTCATGACCTCCAACGCGGGATATGCTGTGCTGTTTGACACCTGCGCGTTCATGAGCGTGGGTATCGACAAACCTTGTACCACCGAATACGCGGACGAATTTGACACCGAAGAGCGCACCCCCAACGAGATCCACGTTTTTGCGGACGATGCATCCTCCTTCACCTATTACGTAATTTTGGACGAACGCATTGACGGGCAGATCGCCGCCTATCGTGCGCTGACAGGCGAAGCCCCGCTGTTTCCGAAATGGGCCTACGGCTTTTTCCAAAGCCGTGAACATTACGGCACACAGGAGGAGATCCTGTCGGTCGCACGGGAGTTCCGCCGCCGCCATATCCCGCTGGATTGCATCGTACAGGATTGGAACTATTGGGGCGAACACGGTTGGAATGCCGTGGAGTGGGACAAAAACCGCTATCCCGATCCCGCCGCCATGACACGGGAAATTCACGATATGGATATGAAGATCATCCTTTCCGTGTGGCCGAGTTTTGGCAAAAAAACCGCCATTTGCCACGAGTTGGAATCGATTGGCGGTATTTTGGAAAAGCCCGATCGCTCGGGCGAGAACTGGGGACGTGTGCACGATCCGTTCAACGAAAAAGCGGCGGCTATCGTGTGGGAGTATATGAACCGCAACCTGTTTCAAAACGGCATCGACGGTTGGTGGCTGGATTCCACCGAACCCGATATCGACGGTTCCAACTCCAAAAACCTGCGCTTCTGTTGCGACACAGCCCTGGGCCCTACCCGCCGTTTTTTAAACGCGTATGCCTTGGCATCCTGCCGCAACACCTACCGCGCCCAACGTGCGACCGACAACAGTCGCCGCGTGTTTATCCTTACCCGCAGCGGCTGGGCGGGACAACAGCATTACGGTGCTTGCACATGGACCGGTGACATCACCGCCGATTGGGACGTGTTCCGCGCGCAGGTGCATTCTCTGCTCAGTTTCAGTTTATCGGGTGTCCCCTACTCCACCACCGATATCGGTGCGTTTTGGGTGCGAGATTTCCCCGACGGCAACCAAAATCCCGCCTATCGTGAATTGTATACCCGTTGGTTCTGGTTCGGCGTGTTTTGTCCGCTGTTTCGTTCGCACGGGACGTCCACCCCGCGGGAAATGTGGTTCTTCGGCAAAGAGGGGGACGAACATTATGATGCGCAACTCGCCGCCGCCCGTTTGCGCTATATCTTGATGCCGTATATCTACGCCACCGCTTATCGTGTGTATCACGAGGGGTATTCCTTCCTGCGTCCGTTAGCGGCGGAGTTTTCCGACACGGCGGTGCAAGACACCTTTGACACCTACTTGTTTGGCGAAAACTTACTGGTGAAGATCGTTACCGCCCCCGATGTGAGGGATTGTGACGTGTATCTCCCCGCAGGATGCGATTGGTACGATTTCTTCACGGGCGAACGTGTTGCGGGCGGCTCCTCCGTGGCGGTCGCCGCCCCGCTGTCCACCCTGCCGCTGTTTGTGAAAGGCGGTTCCATCGTGCTTACCACCGATCCCGCCGAATGCACCGCCCGCCAAACCGACGAAGTGTTGCGGGTGAACGTGTTTGCGGGCGGTGACGCCGCGGCATTTTACTACACCGACGACGGGGACGGCTACACATACGAACACGGCGATTGCATGAAGATCCCTTTCCGCTGGGATAACGCACGGTGCACCCTCACGGTGGGCGCACCCACAGGCAAACTCCGCTTCGGCACCACCCGCCGTTTGGAGATATTCCTGAACGGCACGCCCGTCACCACCCTTTCCTACACGGGCGAAGAAACCGCCGTAACGCTGTAAATCACAAAAAGAACCCCTCCGCTGTTTGGACTGCGGAGGGGTTCCTTTTGTTTAGGCTTTATTGGGCTTGCGGGAATGTGACGATCTTACCCACGGCGTATTGCAGAATCAAGCGAGCATCGGTGGAATCGATCTTGTCATTACCGTCCACGTTCACTGCTTGTACAGAAAGTGCCGTATCATCGATCTTACCCACCGCGTACTGCAAAACAAGACGCGCATCGGTGGAATCGATCTTGCCATCCCCGTTAACATCGCCGTATTTGGCAACGGGTGCGGGATGTTCGCCGCCCGTGGGCGGGAGCACCTCGCCGCCGCTTAAGTACTTCTTACATACGGTGCACCACACACCCGCGGTGCGGCCTTCTTCGGTGGCCGTGGGAGCGATTGCCGCGCGCGGCTCGGTCGCGTGGGCGGGAATCACCGCACCGCCCGACACGTACTTCTCACACACGGCACACCACACGCCCGCTGTGATACCCGTTTCGGTGCAGGTGGCATCCTTCTGCGGGCGGTTCTCCTTCGCATGGGCGGGAATCACCGCACCGCCGCTTAAGTACTTCTCACACACGGTGCACCACACGCCCGCGGCGTTGCCCGTTTCGGTGCAGGTGGCATCCTTCTGCGGGCGATTCTCCTTCGCGTGGGCAGGAATCACCGCACCGCCCGACACGTACTTCTTACACACGGTGCACCACACGCCGGCCGTCAAACCCGTTTCGGTACAGGAGGCATCCGTCTGCGGGCGATTTTCCTTCGCGTGGGCGGGAATCACCGCACCGCCCGACACGTACTTCTCACACACGGTGCACCACACACCCGCGGCGTTGCCCGTTTCGGTGCAGGTTGCTTCCTTCTGCGGGCGGTTTGCCGTCCCGTGAGCAGGGATCACTTCGCCGCCTGCGATATACTTTTCGCACACCGTGCACCACGCACCCGCGGCGTTGCCCGTTTCGGTACAGGTGGCATCCACCTGTAAGCGACCTTCCAGCCTGTGGGCGGGGATCACTTCGCCGCCTGCAATATATTTTTTGCACACGGTACACCACACGCCCGCGGTGATGCCTTTTTCGGTACAGGTCGCATCCTTCTGCGAATGATTTTCCTTTGCATGGGCGAGAATCACCGCACCGCCCGACACGTACTTCTTACACACGGTGCACCACACGCCGGCCGTCAAACCCGTTTCGGTACAGGTGGCATCCGTCTGCGGGCGGTTTTCCGTTACATGGGCAGAAATGCTCGCACCCATCGCCAACAAACGCCCGCAATCCGCACATACCGTATCGCCCGTGTAGCCTTTGACCAAACAGGAGGGTACTTTTTCGTACACCGTGTCGGTGTTCGTATGATCACACCCAAGTGTTTGCACGTTGGCGAACACCTCGCTGCCGTCGATGGCGTTCCATTCCGCCGCGTTACCCCCATAGATAATGGGCGTATTCGTCGCAAAGGCGTTCGGTCGAATCCGTGTAACGGTGGTGGGGATATACACACAAGCAGGGGTGCTGTTCGTCGCCACCGCATTGGTGCCGTCCCCCACCGTCGTCACCAACTCGCCGTCCAGCAGGGCGGGAATGGTGATGTCGGCAGATCCACCGCTGTACTTCGTCACCGTCCCTGCTTCGCGGGTGAAATAGGAGGTGAAATCGGTGGGACTTCTGTTTGTCCACGATTGCATATAACTCAAATTCTTGGTGGGGAAATCGAATTCGATCTCCAAACCGAAGAGCGTCATACCGTGATATTTCAGTTCGGTAGCGTAATGGCCGCCGATGATCCGAACGTAGTCGGTGCAATCCTTCGGGGTAACACGCGGTGTGTCCCCATGACGGGTGGTAAACGCCACCAGCGTTACCATCTTACTGTTGTTGATATCAAAAAACTCACCTGCGTCGTTGTTGAACGCACCGTTATAGATATTCAACTCGCCGCCGTCCACCCGCACCGCCGTGGTGGGGTTGGGTGCCCATTCGGTGAAGTTCCAAATGGTGAGTTTCCCCGTGAAGGTGTCGGTCAGATGCAGATCACAGATGTCCTTATCCGTCACGGCGTATTCACCCGTGATATCTGAACCTTTTTGGTTAAACGCGGTAACTTGGATGTTCAACATTTGAATATCCTCGCCCGCTTCCACGCGGATCGCTTCGGTGGCATAGTCCACGCCGTGACCGAACAGGCGCACGCCGCGAGGTACATTGCCCGTTTTGGGATCTTTGATGAACTGCACGCCGTACATACCGGCGTAGTTAAAGCAGTTGTACACCAGCTGATCCACCACATCGCCGATCTGCAACACAATGGAGTTGTTGTTGAACTGCCGTTGCATCGCCAAATGGAAATGTTCCATCATTTCCTCATCCTGCGGCACACACTCCCACGGGCCCCAAGTGGTATGATACGGATGCAAAATGGCGTTGTAGTTGAATTGATAGTTGCGGATCACACCGTTTTGCGAACCGCCGCCCACCACGATGCCGCGGTTGAAGAAATGCCCTGCCAAATAATCAATATAATGGTTATCGCAACGATTGGTGGACAGATCCACCCCGTTATAGGCGTTGTGGGATGTGACGTTGATAACATACACACCCGCCCCCGCGCCGCGAATGGCATAGGGGTACGGTTCAAAGGTGAATTCGTAGGTTTCGGTGCCGTTCACCGTCACCGCCCTGTATTCGCTGTACTGTGCGGGATAATGGAAGGTAACGGCGCGAATGCCCGCCGCCTCTTCTAGCGTGACGGTGGCGGGGGCGGTGTATTGCGATGCCGCATCCACCGCCGCGGTCTTCGGCACCACAAAGATGGTATTGATGGGTGCCGGCATCGAGCCGAAATCGCCCGAGCCGCGCAGTTCCACCCCGCTTGGCACGATGAGTGTACCGCCCACCAAATATTTCCCGGGCGGCACATACACAAACCCGCCGCCGTTTTGTCCCGCCGTGGTCAACAGCGTTTGCAACGCTTCGGTCACATCGGTCTTGCCGCTGTTGTCCACATTCGCCATGTAAACCGTATCGGCCGTGGGGCGCTTATCCTTGGGGCAACCTCTTCGGCAGAGAGGGAATCATACGCATTCTCGCTGAGATTCAACGCAGACGTACTGCTGTGAACGGTGCAATTCGCGCGGTTTTGATACGAAAACCCGCCGTCCGCCGTATTGCCGAGCAAGGTGGCCGAAAACGTACCCGGTTGCAAGATCACCTGCGGTGCGGGCGTGTAAAACTCGGTTTCGCCGATCAACATATGTCCCGAAGCGGCCACCACCGCCCCTTGACGAATGACCGAGGACAACAAAGAGAGTTGCACACCGTTGTTGTGCCAGATGGCATAGGTGGTGGCGGAAATATCCATGTTCACCGCGCGAAGTGAACCGCGCTGATCGTACGAAGTCTTTTGGGTACCCTCGGTTTCTGCGGCCCGCATCAGATACAGGCCGTATTCGCAATCCTTAATCGTGATATCTGCCAGCGACTCGGTGGTGGTCTGCACGCCGTCCGCCCGAATAGCGATAAAGCAGTTCCCAAAATATAACCCCACACATTGTCCGTTGGGATAGGAAAGGCCCGAATCGATGGACAGGGCAAATTGCAAGCCGACGTGATACCCGCGAATGTCGGAATAGGTGAGATACGACCAGTCCACACGGCGCAGAACGATGCCCGTGGCGGTGGTGTACAGATGCTCTTGCAGCACCGCAGCCGCCGCTTCGTCCGCAGGCGCACCCGCAAGTCCCGAATGGATCCAGTAGTCGGGTGCCAGGTGGATCTCCTCCATACGAGAGATATCCACGATCATATCCATATCCAACCCTTTGTACAGCGGCGTGCCGTAGAAGTTCGTCACATTGGGGCAGTTCGCACCGTTTCTTTGCTGTATGGCAAAATACGGGTTGACCATCGTCACGTTTTTCACGAACGTATACTGATTCATAAGCACGGTGGGAGCATACGGCACGATGGCATCAGCCCTCTGTTCGGGATACCAGAAGGTGAGGTTTTGCGCCAGCGCATGCGCGTGCAACGACATGAACGGCCGCCCGTTCGCTTGGCCGCGCCCGCAATACACCTTCAGCACCGTGCCGCGCACGGTGGGATCTTCCTCGGGCGATACCCATTCGCCGCACACCGTAACCCCGCGCGGGACATAGATCTCACTATAAAAACTGTATTCGCCTGCGGGAACGAACAGCGTGCCGCCGCCCACCAGTTGCAACCCGTCTACCAACGAGTTAAACACCGGTGCCCAGTCAAAGTCGGGTTGCTCCCATTTCAAGCCGAGCGAAGCGGCATGGGTTTTGGCATACTCGCGCAGGTTGTAGCCTGCCGCCACGGCGCCCGACGTATCGTATCCTTCGCCGTACGAGATGGGTTGCCATTGCGGCGTTTCGGGCACAAAGGTGCCGTCGCCAATGGGATCTTCCGCGGTGGACGGAGGGGTAGCCGCCGTGTTCACCAAACGAATCTTGCAAATTTTAATAACCGCTTTTTGCCCGTACAATTCCTTATTGTAGGGTTGTGCGTAATACACACGGAAATAATCCACCCTCGTGGGATCAAACGGCGTTTCTCCGAATTGCGCAAAACTCGACAGCGGAACGACCTGTCGCACCCATGTGTTGCGTTTAAAGCGCAGACAGTTGGTGTCGGCATACAGTTCTTCCACATCGCAGGTACCGCTGCTGGTGAATTCAAACTGGCCGCCGACCTGTCCGTGCTCCAATGCGGTGACCAATCCGTTATCGCCCGCGGTGTACAGGTCCACCTGCAGCGCGAGCGTGCCTGTGTTATACCCCATTTGGGTGAAATCCAACGGGGGATCGAACACGCAGGACATCCCCCCGTCCATTACCACACCGAGGCCGGCCGTTTTTTCACCCACAATGGTACACGGAAGTTCTGCCAGTACGTATTGGGAAGAAGGTGCGGCTTGTGCCTTCGGCAACACCAATTGCACCCCGATGCAGGGGATCAGCAAACACATACACAGGAACAGCGATACGATTCGTTTGAACATAGAAAACTCCTTATCAAATCCAAATTTTGTATCACAGTTTTATTTTACCATATATTGCTGCACTTGGCAAGAAAAAACCGCAACGCTGCAGCATTGCGGTTTTTCACTTATAAATTCACATATATCGGGGTGTGATGCAAAGACGGAAGCAACCTTTCCAACAGATCGGCGGTGGAAAAGGCAACGGAAACGGTGTTGACACATGGGTGGCAACCAAACATCTCCGCTTCGCACAGGTCACGGTCGATCAGCAGTTGCACCGCCTCGGCGGTGTCCTGCAACAACCCCATGACACTTGCGCAACCGGGAGTGACGCCCAGCAATTCCTCCATTCGCTCGGCCGAGGCAAAGGACAACCGTGCCGAGCCGATCTGTGCCGAAAGATCCTTGGTTTTGAACGGCTTGTCCGACGGCATCAAAAGAAGATAAAACGCCGTTTCCTGCCGATTGCACAACACCAGATTTTTGCACAGGGTTGCCCCCAGTACCGCATCCGCGGCTTCGCAATCCTCCATGGTATGCACGGGTGGATGATCCACCCGACGGTAGGCAATGCCCAACGAATCCAAATGATCGTATACCCGTATTTCACGGGGCGAACGCCCTTCCAAATCGGAAGGGCGCCCGTGTTCCATACGTAATTCCATCAGAACAAGCCCGTGATGCGGCCGTTTTCGTCCACGTCAATGCGTTCCGCCGCGGGAACCTTGGGCAGGCCGGGCATGGTGAGAATGTCACCCGTCAGCACCACCACAAAGCCCGCACCCGCCGACACCTTCACGTTCTTCACCGTAACGGTAAAGCCGCTGGGAGCGCCGAGCTTGGTCGGATCGTCCGAAAAACTGTACTGTGTTTTGGCAATGCACACGGGGCATTTTCCGAAACCGAGTTGTTCCAGACGCTCGATCTGCTTTTTCGCCGCAGGCATCACATTGACACCGTCGCCGCCATACACCTTTTTGACCACCGCTTCGACCTTTTCCGTGAGCGAGAGATCCTCTTCATACGAGAAGGTAAAATCGCCTTTCTCCTCTTCGCAAAGACGCACCACTTCGCGGGCAAGCGCTTCGCCGCCTGCGCCGCCTTCCGCCCACACGGTGGACAGCACGGTATTCACACCGAGTTCGCGGCATTTTTCGATGATGAAATCGATTTCGTTATCCGTATCGGTGGGGAAACGGTTGACCGCCACCACACAGGGCAGTTTATACACGTTTTTGATATTCGCCACGTGACGCAACAAGTTCGGAATACCCTTTTCGAGTGCGGCGAGATCTTCGGTGGCCAGTTCGGTTTTGGCAAGACCACCATGCATTTTCAGCGCACGCACCGTCGCCACGACCACCACCGCATCGGGGGTGAGCCCCGCCATGCGACACTTGATGTCCAAGAACTTTTCCGCACCCAGATCCGCGCCGAAGCCCGCTTCGGTCACGGTGTAGTCGCCCATTTTGAGCGCCATTTTGGTGGCCATCACCGAGTTGCATCCGTGTGCGATGTTGGCAAACGGGCCACCGTGCACAAAGGCGGGTGTACCTTCCAGCGTCTGCACCAAATTCGGTTTCAACGCATCTTTCAGCAACGCCGTCATCGCCCCCGCCGCCTTTAACTGGCCGCAGGTAACGGGTTCATCGTTGTAGGTGTAACCCACAATGATGCGGGACAAACGCTCTTTCAGATCGGTAATGGAGGAAGCAAGACACAGCACCGCCATGATCTCGCTTGCCACCGTGATATCAAAGCCATCCTCCCGCGGGACACCGTTGGCCTTGCCGCCCATACCGTTCACAATGAAGCGGAGCTGACGGTCATTCATGTCCACGCAACGCTTCCACGTGATGCGACGCACATCGATCCCGAGCGCGTTGCCTTGCTGAATGTGATTGTCCAGCATGGCGGCCAACAGGTTGTTGGCCGCACCGATGGCGTGGAAGTCGCCCGTGAAGTGCAGGTTGATGTCCTCCATCGGCACGACCTGTGCGTAACCCCCGCCGGCGGCACCGCCCTTGACACCGAACACCGGGCCGAGCGACGGTTCACGTAATGCCACCGTCACGTCCTTGCCGATGCGGCGCAGACCGTCCGCCAGGCCGATGGTGGTGGTAGTTTTCCCCTCGCCCGCGGGGGTGGGAGTAATGGCGGTGACAAGAATCAACTTGCCATCCGCCTTATCGGTTTCCTTCAAAAGCGAGAGGTCCACCTTGGCTTTGTATTTGCCGTAGCGCTCCACGTATTTTTCGTCCACGTGCGCACGGGCGGCAATCGCGCCAATATCTTCCATTTCGCACGCCTGTGCGATCTCAATATCGGTTTTGTACTGCATATTACTCAACCTCACTTACTTAAAATAACGTACCGCCGCTTCAAACATACGAATATCAAAGTTGCCCGGCACGTTCTTATACAGACCGCTGCCGATACGCTCGCTGTGTCCCATCTTACCAAACACGCGGCCGTCGGGCGACGTGATACCTTCGATGGCGTACATCGAATCGTTCGGATTGAAGTGTACGTCGTCGGTCGCGTTACCCGCGAGATCCACATACTGCGTGGCGATCTGCCCGTTTTCGGCCAACTTCTTGATGAGTTCCTCATCCGCCAGGAAGCGGCCTTCGCCGTGAGAAATCGGCACGGTGTAGATATCCCCCACTTCGGTCAGCGCCAACCACGGCGACTTGTTGGAAGCCACACGGGTGCGTACCAAGCGGGACTGGTGACGCGCAATGGTGTTAAAGGTCAAGGTCGGACAGGTTTCATCGGTATCGATGATGCGGCCGTACGGCACAAGACCCAGTTTGATGAGCGCCTGGAAACCGTTGCAGATACCGCACATCAAACCGTCACGGTTATCGAGCAGATCGTGCACACCCTCTTTGATCGCCGCGTTGCGGAAGAACGCGGTAATGAATTTGCCGCTGCCGTCGGGTTCGTCACCGCCCGAGAAGCCGCCGGGGATGAAGATCATCTGCGATTCTTTAAGCGCCGCGGCAAAGGTTTCCACACTCTTTTGAATGCCCACCGCCGACAGGTTGTTGATAACCATGATCTGCGGTTCGGCACCCGCATCACGCACCGCTTTCGCGGAATCGTATTCGCAGTTGGTACCGGGGAACGCAGGAATCAGCACGCGCGGCTTCGCCGTCTTGACGGCGGGCGCGCGGCGTTCGGTCGCATTGAAG